>NZ_KI271724.1:39318-45988 GCF_000469445.2 Oscillibacter sp. KLE 1745
CCCCGCCTGCCGGAGCACCTGGAACGGCTGGCGGACGCCGGGGTGGACGCCCTGATCGTGGCGGACCTGGGGGCCTTTACCATGGCGGGGAAGTACGCCCCCCGGTGTGAGCGGCACATCTCCACCCAGGCCAGCATCTGCAACTACGAGACCGCCCGGGCCTGGCACGACCTGGGGGCCAGCCGGGTGATCCTGGCCCGGGAGCTGAGTCTGGAGGAAATCCGCACCATCCGGGACAAGACCCCGGCGGACCTGGAGATCGAGGCCTTCGTCCACGGCGCCATGTGCGTCAGCTACTCGGGGCGGTGCCTGCTCTCCAACTATATGACCGGCCGGGACTCCAGCCGGGGCGCCTGTGCCCAGCCCTGCCGGTACCAGTACGCCCTGGTGGAGGAGAAGCGGCCGGGGGAGTATTTCCCGGTGTTTGAGGACCAGCAGGGGACCTATATCCTGAACTCCCGGGACATGTGCATGATCGACCACCTGGGGGACCTGTGCGGCGCGGGCCTCTCCAGTTTGAAGATCGAGGGCCGGGCCAAGTCCGCCTACTACGCGGCCATCGTCACCGGGGCCTACCGCCACTGTTTGGACGCCGCGGCGGCAGGGGAGTCCGTCGATCCCGTGTGGCGGGACGAGGTGGAACACGTGAGCCACCGGCCCTACTCCACCGGCTTCTACTACGGCCCGCCGGGCCAGTATTACGCCACTTCCCGCTATGTCCGGGAATGGCAGGTGGCGGCGGTGGTGACGGACTGCGACAGCGCCGGGCACGCCGTGCTGTCCCTGCGGAATAAGTTCCGCGCCGGGGACACGGTGGAGATCGTGGGCCCGGATCTGCGGCCCTTCTCCATAACCGTGCCGGAGATGCGGGACGAGGCGGGGGCGCCCCTGGTGGAACCCCGCACCCCACAGATGAAATTCTATATGGACCTTCCCAAGGCGGTGCCGCCGTATTCCCTGGTGCGCCGCGGGGTGGACCTGTCAGCCAAATGAGGAAAAACGAGGAGAGAAGACTATGAACGCAGATGTTGTCATTGTTGGCGCCGGCCCCGCCGGTATCTTCACCGCTTTGGAGATGATTAAGAAGGGCAGCCGCCAGAAGATCGTCATGGTGGAAAAGGGACAGCCGGTGGAAAAGCGCCACTGCCCCAAGGACAAGACCAAGAAGTGCGTGAACTGCAAGCCCTACTGCCACATCACCACCGGCTTCTCCGGCGCCGGCGCCTTCTCCGACGGCAAGCTCTCCCTCAGCTATGAGGTGGGCGGCGACCTGCCCACCCTGATCGGGGCGGACCTGGCCCAGGAGACCATCGACTACGCCGACCAGATCTACCTGGAGTTCGGCGCGGATGAGCACATCGAGGGCCTGGGCCACGAGGAGGAGCGGAAGGAGATCCGCCGCCGGGCCATCCAGGCGGGGCTGAAGCTGGTGGACTGCCCCATCCGCCACATGGGCACCGAGAAGGCCCAGGGCATTTACCTCGCCATCGAGCGGTACTTACAGGAGAACGGGGTGGAGATGTACTTCGGCTATGAGTGCAGCAACCTGATCCTGGAGAACGAGGTCTGCAAGGGCGTGGCCATCTCCGACGGCAAGACGGACCTGGAGATCTACGCCAAGCATACCGTGGTGGCCACCGGCCGCCGGGGCGCCGACTGGCTGGAGAAGCTCTGCGCCGAGCACAACATCGCCCACGCCCCCGGCACTGTGGACATCGGCGTCCGGGTGGAGGTCCGCAACGAGGTCATGGAGATGGTGAACCGGGTGCTGTACGAGTCCAAGCTGGTGGGCTATCCCAAGCCCTTCAAGAACAAGGTCCGCACCTTCTGCCAGAACCCCGGCGGCTTCGTCAGCCAGGAGAACTACGACAACAACCTGGCAGTGGTGAACGGCCACTCCTACAAGGACCTGAAGAGCGACAACACCAACCTCTCCATCCTGTGCTCCCACAATTTCTCCATCCCCTTCAACCAGCCCATCGCCTACGCCCAGAAGGTGGGCGAGCTGACCAACATGCTGGCCAACGGCCAGATCCTGGTCCAGCGGTTCGGGGACATTCTGGACGGCAAGCGCACCTGGCAGAAGGAGCTGGCCCAGTCCAACATCCGGCCCACCCTGCCGGACGCCGTGGCCGGTGACATCACCGCCGCCATGCCCTACCGGGCCATGACCAACATCATCAACTTCATCCAGGCCATGGACTACGTGGTGCCGGGCTTCGCCGCCTATGAGACGCTGCTGTACTCCCCGGAACTGAAGTTCTATTCCAACCGGGTGAAGATGGACACCGACTTCAACACCAGCCTCCAGGGCCTCCACTGCCTGGGCGACAGCTCCGGCTGGACCCGGGGATTGATGATGGCCTCTGTCATGGGCACCCTCATGGGCCGCAAGATCGCGGAAGAGGGCTAATCGGATCACAGAGCGGCAGCAGGCGCGGAAAACGCGCCTACTGCCGCGATGAAATACGCAGATATGAAAAAGGATACAAGCTATGATCACAGTCAATGACGTCAGTCTCAATTTCAGCGGACAGACCCTGTTCAAGCACGTGGACCTGAAGTTCACCCCCGGCAACTGCTACGGCATCATCGGCGCCAACGGCGCCGGAAAGACCACCTTCCTGCGGATCCTCTCCGGGGATCTGGAGCCTACCACCGGCGAGGTGGTGATCTCCAAGGATCAGCGGATGAGCGTTTTGAAGCAGGACCACTTCCAGTACGACCAGTACACGGTGCTGGACACGGTCATCATGGGCAACCAGCGGCTCTACGATATCATGAAGGAGAAGGACGCCCTCTACGCCAAGGAGGACTTCACCGACGCCGACGGCGTGAAGGCCAGCGAGCTGGAGGCGGAGTTTTCCGACATGGACGGCTGGGAGGCTGAGAGCGACGTGAGCCGCCTGATCCAGGGCCTGGGATTGTCCGAGGACATTCTGTACAGCGAGATGAGCACGCTGACCGCCAA
The DNA here is from genome assembly GCF_000469445.2 of Oscillibacter sp. KLE 1745. NCBI lineage: Bacteria > Bacillati > Bacillota > Clostridia > Eubacteriales > Oscillospiraceae > Oscillibacter > Oscillibacter sp. KLE 1745. The sequence continues at coordinate 42,290 of NZ_KI271724.1, forward strand.
GGAGAAGGTGAAGGTGCTGCTGGCCCAGGCCCTCTTCGGCAAGCCGGACATCATCCTGCTGGACGAGCCCACCAACCACCTGGACATCCACGCCGTGGAGTGGCTGGAGGACTTCATTCTGGAGTGCGAGAGCCTTATTATCGTGGTGAGCCACGACCGCCACTTCCTGAATACTGTGTGCACCAATATCGTGGACGTGGACTACGGCGGGATCAAGATGTATGTGGGCAACTACGAGTTCTGGTACGAGTCCAGCCAGATGATGCAGCGGCTGATCCGGGACCAGAACAAGAAGAAGGAAGAGAAGATCAAGGAGCTCCAGGAGTTCGTCTCCCGCTTCTCTGCCAACAAGTCCAAGAGCAAGCAGGCCACCGCCCGCCGGAAGCTGCTGGACAAGCTGACGGTGGAGGAGATGCCCGCCTCCTCCCGGCGCTATCCCTTCGTGGGCTTCAAGATGGACCGGGAGCCGGGCAAGGAGATTCTGGCGGTGGAGGGCCTCACCAAGACCGTGGACGGCCGGAAGGTGCTGGACAACGTCAGCTTCCGGGTAAACAAGGGCGACAAGATCGCCTTTGTGGGGGAGGACGAGATCGCCACCACCACGCTGTTCAAGATCTTGATGGAGGAGCTGGAGCCGGATGCGGGCACCTTCAAGTGGGGCACCACCATCACCACCAGCTACTTCCCCCTGGACAACTCCGCCTTCTTCAATGACTGCGACCTGAATCTGGTGGACTGGCTGGGCCAGTACACCGCCGACAACGCGGAGGAGGGCACCGAGTCCTTCAAGCGGTCCTTTCTGGGGCGGATGCTGTTCTCTGGCGACGACGTGTACAAGCCCGTCAAGGTCCTCTCCGGCGGCGAGAAGGTCCGGTGCATGTTGTCCCGGATGATGCTGTTCGGTTCCAATGCCCTGGTGCTGGACCAGCCCACCAACCACCTGGACCTGGAGTCCATCACCGCCGTCAACAACGGCCTGATCGACTTCAAGGGCGTGGTCCTCTTCGCCAGCCACGACCATGAGTTTGTCCAGACCATCGCCAACCGGGTCATGGAGTTCGTGGACGGGAAGCTCATCGACAAGATGTGCACCTACGATGCGTATATCGCCGGGGCCCGGGAGGAGATGCTTGCCCGGCTGAACGGCTGAGCTGTTACTGGATTGTAGTTGACATCAGGCAAAACCACCCTGTAAACTGTTTGCAAAACAGCTTGCGGGGTGGTTTTTCATGGACAAACGGCGGATTTTTGGCGTGTTGGCACTGGCAGTTATCACGGCGGTCACAGCGAGGGTGGCGTCCCCCCAAATGGCGGCACAGCGGCAGGAGGCGGAGCTGGGCGCTGCATAGCAGAACAGGCGGGAGTACTCCCGCCTGTTTTCATGAATTTTCAAATCCGGCCGTCAGATTTGCGCCCGCTCCAGCGTCATAGAGAGCAGAGGGACAGGAGGGAACGCCATGCTGGAATATCTGGCAACCATGGAGACAGCGGATGATCGGACCAGGTTTGAATCGCTGTACCTGGCCTACCGGGGCCTCATGTACCATGTGGCCTATCACATCCTGAAAAATCCACAAGACGCAGAGGACGCGGTGCACCAGTCCTTCGTGAAGCTGGCGGAGCACATGGCGACTATCCCCGACGGCCCCTGTCCCCGGACGCGGAATCTGGTGGTGACGGTGGCGGAGCGGAAGGCCATCGATCTATATCGCTCCCGCCAGCGCCATCCGGAGACGGAGCTGGATGAACAGACCGTCTGGTCCGCACCGCCGGAGGGCGGCGGTCTGGCCGATGCCATGGCATCCCTGCCGCCCCGGTACCGGGAGGTGCTTCTGCTAAAATACTACAACGGCTATTCCGCCCGGGAGATCGCGGGATTTCTCTCCGCCACCCCTGATGCCGTGACCCAGACCTTGCACCGGGCCCGGAAGAAGCTGGCGGAAATTCTGGATGAGAGGGGGGAGACGCCATGATGATCTCAGAGGAGGCCCTGTACGCGGCGGCGCCGGAGGCGGCGGAGAAATTCCTCTCCGCTCTGCCGGACCGGGAGGACTGCGTCCATGACTTCTCCCCGGACTTCGAGGCCCGGATGGCGACGCTGCTCCGCTGTCAGCGGAGACGGCGGCACTGGCGGGCCCTGCTGGCGGCGGCCGCCGTGCTGGGCGCCCTGGCGGCGGGACTCTCCGTGGGGGCGGGGGACCGGACGGACTGCCAGATCTACTGGTCCCAGACAGACGGGGAACTGCGGTACGTTATCCGCCTGGAGCACACCACCACCCGGCCTTTCCAGGACGCCCAACTGCGCTGTGTGCCGGAGGGCTTCATCCTGGTCCGCGGCAGCACCAGTGAGATCCGCGGGGAGCGAAGTCTGGCGTACCGAAGGGGGGAGGATGCCTCCTTCACCCTGATGCAGACCCAGGGAGAGGACCTGGTGGGTTCCAAGGGGACCGCCTGCCAGGGCTCTGAGGTGGAGGTCAACGGCCGCCTGGGCCTGCTGGTGGAAGAGGAGACGGACAGCACAGAAAAAGACCTGCTGTGGACGGACGGGCCCTACATCTTCGCCCTCCATGGGAAGGGCCTGTCCGCCGAAGAGCTGCTGGAGATTGCCAGGAATGTGACCTGGTGACAGGAAAGGAAGGAATCTGATGAAACGCAATTACATTCCCTTTATCGCGGGCATGAGCACCATGCTGCTGTTGGTAGGGCTGGTGGGGGCCTCCCTGGCGGGGGAGACCAGGCCGCCCGCTGTCCCTCAGAGCGGAACGCTGAACGGACAGGTGGCCTACGGCGAGGCGGGTGTGGCTCTGTTCGGCAAGGAACAGGTACCTGCCGGCGCTGCCTGGACTACGGAGGACGGAGCGCAGATCCCCACTGTGCTGACCTACACTGATGAAAACGGGGAGGACCACTACTTCATCAGCGCCGAGACCGCGGCGGAGGTGCTGGACATGGTCTACGGCGCGGTGTACCGGGAGGACCTGAACTGCATTGATTTCGGCACTGAGGCGGCCGTAGATGCGGAGGGCAATCCCCGTCTGGACGGGAACGGCCAGCCCATCTACTGGACGGGGGCTGAGTTCTTCTCCAGAAGGACCACGCAGAACGAAGACGGCACGGAGCGCATCGTCGCCATCGGCGACCAGAAGGCGGAGATTCAGGTGGGGGACAGCACCTCCGTCATCGTCGGACACGGGCTGGAAGAGGACTCGCCCATCCGGGAGGAACTCATCCAGCGGCAGATGGAGACGCCCACCGTGCCGGAGTATGGCGTCAGCTGCGGGGTGTTCACCGAGGTGGACCCGGCGGTGCTGGATCCAGCCGCCTATCTGGGGCGGTTCGTGGACGGCGTGGCCCTCCAGGGGGCGGATCTGACGTACACCTTCCACTTCATGCCGGAGCTGCCCTATGCCGCCCTGGTGATCGAGAACCAGGGGGACCAGGACATCCTGGTGCGTGTCTTCCGCCCCTGGACCGTGGGCCATATCAACCAGGAGCTGTTCTCCATGGTTCGCATCCCCGCCGGGGAGACGCTGGTCCGGGCTTTCCAGGTCCAGGAAGGGGAGAGCGCCGACCTGCGGAACAAGCTGACGGTGGAAATCACCGGCATCGGCGATGGAGAGGCCCAGGTGCGCCTGTCCTCGGAACAGTACGGCGGCAGTACCCGGAAATAAACCGAACAGCAGCCGCCCGGCGAAAGCC
>NZ_KI271725.1:0-14379 GCF_000469445.2 Oscillibacter sp. KLE 1745
TCCCATCAGCTCCAACAGCATGTCCAGCACCGCCCGCAGCAGCGGCAGGGCCGCCAGCAGGGCGCAGAGGGTCCCCGCCGTCTCCACCACGGAGGCCAGGGCGCTCTCCCCCGCGTCCCGGCAGAGGTTGCCTCCCACCTGCACCACCAGGGCGATGCCGATGGTCTTGTACAGGGGCACAAACAGGTCCGCGGACACGCCGCTGGCCGACCCCAGCTCCCCCAGGAAGGCCAGCAGCTCCTTCACCACGCCCGCCAGGGCCAGGGCCACCACCACGGCGGCCCCCACCGCCAGCAGCAGCGCCGTCTCCGGACTGCCCCGCTTCACCACCAGGGCCAGCAGCGCCCCCACCACGCACAGCCCCGTCACCTGGATGACCTGCTCCATGTCAGAAATCGAACAGGGACTTGATGAGGTCGAACAGGTCGCTGATCTCTCGGACCATCAGCATCAGCACGCACACCAGCCCTGCCAGCACCACCATCAGCCCCTGCTCCTCCCGGCCCGAGCGGATCAGCAGCTGGTTCAGCACCGCCACCAGGATGCCGATGGCGGCGATCTTGAAAATCAAATCCACTTCCATGCGTCTATCCTCAAATCAGTAAAATCACCAGCAGCGCCGCGCTGGAAAGCCACAGCGCCGCGGACCGCTTCTCCGTCTCCTGCCTGTGGTCCCGGGCCGCCGCCAGGTTTTTTTCCAGGATCTTTCCGGCAAGGGTTAATGCTTTACATACGCTCTCCTCATCCCCCTGGAGGGAATCTCCCAGGGCGGTCAGGGCGGTCCGGCTCTCTGGACCGAGGGGCAGCGCCTCCGCGGCGGACCGCCAGCTCTGCCCCAGGGGCGCGCCCCGCGCCAGCGACGCCGCCACCGATGTACAAAAGTCCCGGACAGGTCCCGTCCGGTCCCGGCCCAGGGACCCCAGCAGCCGGGGCAGGCTGGTCCGGCGGAGCCGGATCTCCTCCCCCATGCGGTCCAGCAGGGCGGTCAGGTCCGCCAGCGTGTCCAACTCCCGCCTGCGCTCCGCCGCCGACCGCCGCCAGGCCCAGGTCCCGGCCCCCAGGATACACACCGCGCCCACCAGCTTCACCATGGCAGTTCCTCCACTTCGTATGTCCTTCCGGCCTCATCCCGGCGGATGCGCACCGCCAGCCGGAACACCTTCTCCGCCAGCAGCTGCCGGTACAGCGGCCGCTGGGTCAGCTCTGCGGCATCGGCGGCGTGGATGGTGGCCAGCAGCCCCACGCCGCACCCGGCGGCCTGCATGGCGGCCCGGAGGTCCGCCTCCGCCGTGATCTCGTCCACGGCGATGACCTGGGGGTTCATGGCCCGCAGGGCCATGGGGATGCCCAGGGCCTTGGGGCAGGCGTCCAGCACGTCCGTCCGGGGCCCCACGTCCATCTGGGGCCTCCCCCGGACCATCACTGCCACCTCCCCCCGCTCATCGATAAGGGAGACCCGCAGACCCGGCCTGCCGGTGCCGCCGGAGGAGAGGCACCGCACCAGATCCCGCAGCAGCGTGGTCTTGCCGCCGCCGGGGGGCGACAGCAGCAGGGTGTTCTGATACCGCCCGTCCCGAAACAGCCGGGGCGCCACCGCCTCCCCGATCCCCCTCTGCTCCCGGGCGATGCGGACAGCGGCGGAGGACAGGTCCCGCAGGGCGGTGCTCTCCCCGTCCTTCATCACCGCCGTGCCGCACAGCCCCACCCGGAAGCCGCCCCGCACGGAGAGATACCCCTCCCGCAGGGTCTCCTCCGCCGCATAGCGGGAGTAGTCGGTGGCAAGGTCGCAGAGAGTCTCCAGATCCTCCGGCGTCACGGCGGCCCCCAGGGACCGCTCCCCCTCCGGCAGCAGCACCGCCAGCGGCTGCCCCGCCCGGAGGCGGAACTCCTCCGCCATCTGCCGGACCTCCGGCGGCTGGGCCAGAGCCTGTTCCCGCAGGCGGCCCGGCAGCACCCGGGCCGCCTCCTCATAGCGGCGTTCTTCCTCCTTCACGGGCCGCGCCCCCTTTCGTAACACGCTATACTCTATGAGGGGTTGTCCCCGGATATGACTCCCTCAGCGGAAAAATGGGACAAGCCCGGAAAAATGGAAAGCGTACTTGACATGGTACCGGAAGTGTGCTAAGTTGAAGACGGAAAGCAAACTTTCCATCCGTCAGAAGTGGATGGGGCGTATGAAAGGGGGAATCGCCCTTGAAAAACCGCCTGGAGGCGCTGCGCAAGGCCAGGGGGATCAAGCAGGAGGAGCTGGCGGAGGCGCTGGAGGTGTCCCGCCAGACCATCGGGTCGTTGGAAAACGGGCGGTACAACCCCTCCATCCTGCTGGCCTTCAAGCTGGCCCGGTACTTCGGCACCACCATTGAGGACATTTTCATCTATGAGGAGGATTGCACATGAAGAAGCAGGTCATATTGATGTCCCTGGCAATCGCGGGGCTGCTCTGCTGCATCCCGATGTTCGTCCTGAATGCGCCGGGTGCGCCCGGTCTCTCCGGCGGCGCGGCCTCCCTGCTGGGTATGGCCGGGGCGGTGCTGTTCGGCACCTGCGCCGGGACGTTGCTCCAGCTGAAACGGCTCTCCCGGGACCCGGACTACCGGCAGAGGCAGAAGGCCCAATGCGACGAGCGGAACCAGGCCATCCGGGACCGGGCCGGCTATCTCGCCGGGCTCCTGACCCTGTCCCTGCTGGTGATCGCCGGGTGGAGCCTGCAAAGCTTTGCGCGTCTCGGTGTCCCTGAATGGGTCGTCCGGCTCCTCCTGGGAAGCTGGGTATTTTATCTGGCGGCGTTTTTCCTTCTGTACAAGTGGTTTCAGCGGCGAATGTAGGAGAGGAGGGGCACCATGCACAAGCGGACACTGTTTATCCTTCCGGTCATCGCGGGCGTCCTCTGCTTGGCGTTCCCGGTGGTTCCGGAACAGCTGGGAACGCCCCGGCTGCTGCCGGACGGCGTGAATTCCCTGTTGGGAATGGTGGGCATGACGGTGTTGTGCGCCGCCCTCAACATACTGCGGCGGCTGTCCGCCCCCGCCTGCCGCCGGGAGCAGAAGGCGCTGCATGACGAGCGGAACACCGCCATCCAGAACAAGGCGCGGGCGATCTCAGGAGATATCACGATGCTGGCGGTGCTGCTGGCCGCCATGTTCTTTCAGGCCTTTGAAGGCCCGGAAATCCCGGGCTGGATCAGCTGGCTCCTGCTTGGAATCGTCATCGGCAATCTTTTTCTGTCCCTTGCCATGCACTGCTGGCTCCAGCGGAAGATGTGAGGAGGCGCTGTCATGAAGCGGAACACACGCTGGTATCTCTCGGCCGCCGCGGCGGGGGCGCTGCTGGAGGGGGCCGCCCTCTGGGCGGTGCGGACGTTTCCCGCCGTTCCCGCCGCTGTGCCGGGGTTCTTTGGCCTTGCAGGCGGCCTCCTGCTCTTCTGCGCCATGGCGGAGCTGCTGTCCACCCGAGACCTGGACCCCGCCCGGCGGGAGCGGGACCGGGAGGACCACGACGAGCGGGGCGCCATGATCCGGGCCATGGCCAGGGCCCGGGCCGGGGACGTGCTGCTGTGGCTGCTGCTGTTCGGCGCTGCCTACCTGTACTTCTTCGACGTGCCCAAGTGGGTCAGCCTCATCCTGCTGACTCTGGCCTGCGTAAAACTGCTTCTGGACTGGATGTTCACCGTCTGGTACCGCCGTCAGTATTGAAGGAGGGACTCTGTATGAACCGCACACAAAAAAAGCGCCTGTTCCAGGGACTTCTGGCCATGGGCATCGTCCTGCTGGTCCTGTCCCTGCTGCTGGACGGCCGGGTGCCCGATTCCCTGGGCGGGATGCTCTGCGGCATAGGCTCCGGCCTGCTGGCCATGGCGGGGTCCACCCTGCTGAACCTCCGCCACGAGGCGAAGCACCCGGAGATGGCCCGGCAGCACGACATCGAACAAAAAGACGAGCGGAATGTGGCTATCCGGAACCGGGCCAAGGCCGTGTCCGGCGAGGTCCTCCAGTGGAGCGTTCTGGCGGCGGCATGGCTCTCCATCGGCCTGGATGCACCCCTGTGGGTCCCCCTGGCTGCCACTGGTGTCTTCGTAGCCAAATCCGTGCTGGAGCTGTATCTCATGATCCGCTACGAGCGGGAGATGTAAGGGGTGCGCCGGGATGAAAAAGCGCTGGTATCTGCTGTTGATCGCGGCGGGGCTTCTGCTGTGCGCGGTCCCGCTCCAATTCCCCCAGCATCTCCCCAAGCCCGTCTTTGCTCTGCTGGCTGCGGGTGGGTCCGTACTGGTGGGCGGTTCCCTCGGCTCCCTGCTGTGTCGGGTCATTCGGATTCGCGACCCGGTACTCGTTCAGGCTTACAAAGAACAGCACGACGAGCGGAACACCATGATCTGCGAAAAGGCGGCGGCCCGGGCCGCCCGGGTCATGCAGGGCGCGGTCCTGTATTTCGGCGCGGCCTATGCCCGCTTTCTGGAGCTGCCCATGTGGATCACCTGGGGGCTGGTTGGGTTCTGCCTCGCCTGGGGGCTTCTGGAATGGGGCCTCACCCTCTGGTACCGGCACAGGATGTAGCAAAACAGGACCCCGGCAAGCAGCCGGGGTCCTGTTGGTCTGCCGCTCACTTGCAGCAGCTCTTGATGTCGTCGCAGCTCTCCGGCCGCTTGACGGTGTTGGGCGGGAAGAACTCGCCCACCGGGAAGGAGATGTTCCGGAACAGAGCGCAGGGGTCCTCGCAGCCGTCGCCGCAGGCGCACTCCTTGTCGGGCATACAGTAGTCGTACACGGGCACCAGCAGCTGGGTGTCCCGCTCCAGCCGGACGATGGAGAACTGGCCCAGGGTCACATAGATCCGTCGGCTGTCGTCCCCGCTGGACAGCTCCCCGCCGAAGCAGTCGCCCACGAAGGTGGGGATTTCACACAGGTCGCAGTCGCAGTCCCGCTTGCAGCAGCAGTCCATGATGCGGGCGTCCAGCACGATGGGGTCCACGGCCTCCACCACGGCGATGGGCGTGTTGGACCGCTGCATCATCTGGGGATCCGGCTCTCCGGCCCGCATCTCGGAGGAGAAGATCTTGGCGTTCCCCTCGCTGCCGAACAGGATGGCCCGCTTGTCAAAGACGCACAGGCCCTCCACCGTCACCGGCACCGGGCAGCTGAGATAGGCCTGGAGCGTCACATGGTAGAAGAAGCGCATATCCACGGTGTAGAAGCCCCGGTTGAAGCTGACGGGCTCCACATCCACATAGACGTACAGCAGCTTGGCGCTGCCGCCCTTCACGGACAGGGCGCGGTTGATGATGTCCACACACTGCAGCTTGGGGTAAAACCGCAGGTCCTCGATGCAGTCCTTATCGCGGCAGGAATCAAAAATCTTCCTGGTATGGATGCAAACCGCCTCCCGGATGCCGCAGGAGTCCTCCACGGGACCGGGCATAACTTTCTCGGGCATTGCAATACCTCCTAATAAGTAGCTGGATGAAAGAGAAGCTCTTTCAATCCAGTGTATGCGCCCGGCTCCCATTGGTGCGGCGGCGGGGAAATTCGGACTATACAAACCCGGCGGTCCTGCGGTATAATACAATTGTATCCAATCCCATTCCAAGGAGGTGACGCGGATGCCCGGCTTTATCCATGACAAGCTGGAGATCAAGTTTCTGATTCTGTATATCACCGCCCGGGTGATCGAGCCGATTCCCTTTGATACCGTGTGGGATCTGGCCATGTGCGACGAGGGCGTGGACTATTTCGACTTTGCCGAGTGCCTCTCCGATCTGGTGCGGACTGAGCATCTGACGCTGTCTGCGGACGGGCTGTACGCCATCACCGACAAGGGCCTGCGGAACAGCCGGATCTGCGAGTCCAGCCTCCCCTACTCCGTGCGGCTGCGGTGCGACAAGAACCTGGCGGCCTGCAACCGCCACCTGCGGCGCAAGAGCCAGGTGAAGGCCTCCACGGAGAAGCGGCCCAACGGCACCTACACGGTGCGGCTGGAGCTGTCGGACGACATGGGCAGCGTGATGGACCTGCGGCTGGCCATCCCCCGGGAGGACATGGCCGCCATGCTGACGGAGCGGTTCCAGAAATCCCCGGAGCGGCTGTATGGCGAGATCATGCGGGCCCTGATGTCCTCCGAGCCCGAGGACGAGGCCCCGTAAGGAGGGGCGGCGAGGGGGCTCCTCCTGGCCGCCGGGTCCCCGCTCCACGGCCTGTCGGCCCGTTTTGGGAGATAAGGAGGGATTCTCTTGCTTCAGATCGTATGGAACTGGATGCTCGTCGCGGTCTTCCCCCTTCTGGCCGGTCTGCTGTTCCGCTGGCTGCTGCGCCGCTGGCGGCGCGGCTGGCTGCTGACAGCGGGGGCGGCAGCTTTGGCCCTGATCCTTTTCCTCTGGGCCAGCACAATCCCCATCCCCGGCAGTGAAGGGCCAATGCTCTGGACCATCCAGGCCGCCTGCCTGACCCTGGGCGCCGGGGTTGTGGAGCTGGTCTTGAAGCTGAAACGGCGCTTGTGAATGAAAAACGCCCGTGTCCTTTTGGACACGGGCGTTCCGTTCTATTTCACCACCACATTGGCCTCTCCCAACGTCTCCCGGGCCTCCTGCAGCAGGGCCTCGTGGAGGCTTGCATGGGTGCCGTAGACCTTGCGGGTGTCCGCCATCACCATCTTCACAGCGGCGTTGCCGGGAAACATCTGGAACACCAGCTTCATGTGGCGCACGCTGGGGTGGTCCAGGCTAGGGAACTTCAGGTACAGCACCTGATCCGGCGCTTTCGCGGCCTGCCCTTCCGCCGCCGGAGCGCCTGCGGCAGAGAGCGGATACGCGCTGTCGCAGAGGATCTGGGGCGCTTTCTCGTCCCGGACGGAGAGCCGCCCCTTCACCACCACTGCCTGGTTCTCCTTCAGGTACGGCCCGCAGGACTCCAGCACCCGGGCGAAGCACAGCAGCTCGATGGAGGCGGTGTCGTCCTCCACCGTCACATAGGCCATCAGGGAGTTGTTGCGGGTGGTCTTCGTCTTGCTGGAGGTGACGATGCCGCAGATGGTGATCCGCTGGTCGTCGGCGAACCGGGTGGGGCCGCCCTCCTGGGCGAAGTCCCCCAGAATGGAGCCGATGGTGGGCGCCCCCAGCCGCCGCACCGCCTCCCGGTACTGGTCCATGGGGTGGCCGGAGAGATAGAGGCCCGTGGTCTCCTTCTCCATCAGCATCCGTTCCTCGGGGGTGTACTCGTCGATGTCCGGCAAGGGGATTTCCTTCACATTCTTTCTCCCGCCGCTGCCGCCGTCCGCCAGGGAGAAGAAATCCATCTGCCCCTCCAGGTTCTGGCGGCGGCTGTCCGCCACCGCGTCCATGACGGACTCGTACACCTGGATCAGCTGGGACCGCCTGGCCCCCAGGGCATCGAAGGCGCCGGAGCGGATCAGGTTCTCCACCGCCCGCTTGTTGATGTCGCTGCCCGCCATTCGGTCGCAGAAGTCGTAGAGGGACGTGAAGGGCGCCTGCTCCCGCTCCCGCATCACCGCCTGGATAAAGCCCCGGCCGATGTTCTTGATGGCCACCAGCCCGAAGCGGATGCCCCCCTCCTCCACAGTAAAGCGGTCGGCGGAGCGGTTGATGTCCGGCGGCAGCAGGGCGATGCCGCAGTCCCGGCACTCGCTGATGTAGCCCGCCACCTTATCGGAGTTGTCCAGCACGCTGGTCAGCAGCGCCGCCATGTACTCCCGGGTGTAGTGGCACTTGAACCAGGCGGTCTGATAGGCCACCACCGCGTAGGAGACGGCGTGGGCCTTGTTGAACGCGTAGTTGGCAAAGTCGTAGATATCCTGATAGATGGCCTGGGCCGTCTCCTCCGGGATGCCGTTTGCCACGCAGCCCGCAATGTTCCGCTCCGGATCGCCGTGGAGGAATGCCTCCCGCTCCTTCTCGATCTGGGCGGCCTTTTTCTTGGAGATGGCCCGGCGCACCATGTCCGCCTGCCCCAGAGAGTATCCCGCCAGCTGCTGGAAGATCTGGATCACCTGCTCCTGGTAGACGATGCACCCGTAGGTGACGGAGAGGATCGGCTCCAGGGACGGGTGGAGGTACTTGATCTTGCTGGAGTCATGCTTGCAGGCGATGAACCGGGGGATGGAGTCCATGGGGCCGGGGCGGTAGAGCGCGATGATGGCGGTGATGTCCTCGATGTTCTGGGGCCGCAGGCCCACGCACACGCCGGTCATGCCCGCGGACTCCATCTGGAACACGCCGGAGGTCTTGCCGGCAGAGATCATCTCAAAGGTCTCCGGGTCGTCCTCCGGGATGTCCGAGAGCTTGAAGTCCGGCAGGCGCTCCTGGACCATCTTCACCGCGTCATCCAGCACCGTCAGGTTCCGCAGCCCCAGGAAGTCCATCTTCAGGAGGCCCAACTCCTCCAGGGTGGTCATGACGTACTGGCACACCACGGCGTCGTCGTTCTTCGCCAGGGGCACGTACTCGTACACCGGCCGCTTGGTGATGACCACGCCGGCGGCGTGGGTGGAGGCGTGGCGGGGCATCCCCTCCAGGGCCTTGGCGGTGTCGATGAGCTTTTTCACCTGCTCATCGGTCTCGTACTGCTCCCGCAGGGGCTTGGACAGGCGCAGGGCGTCGTCCAGGGTGATGTGGAGGGCGCCGGGCCCGGCGGGCACCTGCTTGGCGATCACGTCCACGTCGGCATAGGGCATGTTCATCACCCGGCCCACGTCCCGGATCACGCCCCGGGCGGCCATGGTGCCGAAGGTGACGATCTGGGCCACGTGGTCATCCCCGTACTTCCGGCGGACGTAGTCCACCACCTCGCCCCGGCGGGTGTCGCCGAAGTCCATGTCGATATCCGGCATGCTGACTCGCTCCGGGTTCAGGAACCGCTCGAAGTACAGGTTGTACTTCATGGGGTCGATGTCCGTGATGTGGAGGCAGTAGCTGACCATGCTGCCCGCGGCGCTGCCCCGGCCGGGACCCACGGGGATGCCTGCGCTTCTGGCATAGCGGACGAAGTCGGAGACGATCAGGAAGTAGTCGGTGAAGCCCATCTTCTCGATCATGTCCTGCTCGTACCGGAGCTGGTCCCGGTACTGGTCGTCCGTTCCATACCGCTCCCGATAGCCCTCGTCGCAGAGCTTTTTCAGATAGGAGAAGCTGTCGTACCCCTCCGGCAGCCGGAATTCCGGCAGGTGGTACTTGCCGAAGGAAAAGTCCAGATTGCACATGTCGGCGATCTTCGACGTGTTCTCCAGCGCGCCCTCGTAGCCCGCGAACAGGGCCGCCATCTCCTCCTCGCTGCGGAGGTAGAAGTTCCGGGGCTCATAGCGCATCCGGTTCTCGTCGTCGATGGTCTTGCCGGTCTGGATGCACAGCAGTACATCGTGGGCCTCCGCGTCCTCCTTCCGGAGGTAGTGCGCGTCGTTGGTGCACACCATAGGCAGCCCCGTCTCCCGGTGGATGCGGAGGATGCCCTGGTTCACGATGGCCTGGTCCCGGATGCCGTGGTCCTGGAGCTCCAGATAGAAGCGGTCCGGGCCGAAGATGTGGGAGAGCTCCAGGGCATAGGCCTTGGCGTTCTCGTACTCCCCGTTCCGCAGCCGCCGGGGGATCTCCCCGGCGAGGCAGGCCGACAGGGCGATCAGTCCCCCGCTGTACTGCCGCAGCAGCTCCAGGTCGATCCGGGGCTTGATATAGAAGCCCTCTGTCCAGCCCATGGACACCAGGTAGGACAGGTTCCGGTAGCCCTCCTCGTTCTCGCAGAGCAGCACCAGATGGCGGCTCTCCGCGTCCAGCTCGTGGACCTTGTCGAACCGGGTCCGGCCCTGGGGGGTGACGTACACCTCGCAGCCGATGATAGGCTTGACCCCCTCCGCCTTGCAGGCGCGGTAAAAGTCCACGGCACCGTACATGACGCCGTGGTCCGTGACAGCGCAGGCGGTCTGGCCCATGGCCTTCACGATGCCGGGCAGGTCCCGGATGCGGCAGGCGCCGTCCAATAAGCTGAATTCCGTATGAACGTGGAGATGGACAAAAGACATAGCATGTTCCTTTCCAAAATCGCACGCGCCGTCCTTGCAAAGGGCGGGGTGCTCACTCTGCGGGCTTGACCCGCACGGCCAGCAGAGCTTTCACATCCTCCAGCATCTCCGGTGACGTGATGTCCAGCATGAGCCAGCGGCCCATTTTGGATGCAGCGGACCGATGGTAGACCGCCTGTGTCTCTGCCGTGCAGGTGAGCAGGACCATCTGGGCGGCCTCCTCATCCTTGGGCGCGACAGAAACCATGGCCGTCACAAACCCAGGCCGCAGGTAGACCGTGCAGAGAGACTTGCTGCCCCTGCGGAACTTCACATTCCATCCCGGCTCCAGACCGCACCGGCTGTACTCCAGCCGCGGTCCCGCCCCATAGGCCGCCGCCAGATACGCGCGCAGCTGCGGCCAAAGGGGCGTATGCGCATAGGCGTCGATTTCCTCCAGCGTGGGCCGCGCAGCCTCTGAATACAGCTCTGCCCAGGTCATGCGGGCTCCTCCTGCAGCATCTGCTCCAGGATCTCCACAGCCGTGACGATCATGTTGTCGCAGTGGGCGGTGACTCCCAGCCGCTGGGAGGCCGGGTTCCTCTCTGTGACGCCGGGCCGGGCCCGCAGCAGGTCTCCGCACCGGGTCAGGCCGAACACCTCCTGGAACCGGCGGCGGAACTCCTTGGCCTGGGCGTAGAGGCGCACCTTTCCGGCCCTGTCCTCTCCGTCCGTATGGGGGTGCAGCAGACTCAGCACCAGCACGCCGCCGCTGACGGCGCCGCACAGCTCCTCATGGCTGCCGCCCACGCCGCCGCCGAAGCCGCCCATGGCGGCCATCAGCTGCTCCGGCGCCGTGCCCGTCAGGTCCGCAAAGGCCCCGGCCACAGACTGGGCACAGTTATACCCCTGTTTGTGATATGCATAGGCTGCCGCACAGCGATCCATTGTATATTCCTCCAATTTTTCTTTGATAAATTGTAAAGCGCATTTACTTTATAGTCCTTTTGCCAGCTGGGTGATCTTCCGCAGACGGTGGTTCAGGCAGGACTTGGTCACCGGCGGGTCAAACTCCTCCGCCAGCTCACTGAGGGTCAGCTCCGGATTCTCCAGCCGCAGGGCCGCCGTCAGCTGGAGCTTGTCCGGCAGCTGGTCCAGGAGGCCCGCCCGCTGGAGCTTCCGGATCGATTCCAGCTGTTCCTGGGCCGCCTCCACCGCCTTGTCCAGATTGGCGCTGTCGCAGTTGAGGCGGCGGTTAACGCTGTTGCGCAGGTCCTTTTCCAGCTTGGCGGACATGACGCTCATGGCGGCCACGGGCGCGCCGACCAGCGTCAGGAAGTCCTCGATCTGGTCGCTCTGCTTGAAGTAGGTGATGAAGCTGCCGTTGCGGGCCACGCTCTTGGGGGGATAGCCGCACTCCCGCAGCAGCACCTCCAGCTCCCGGCTCACCTGCAGGTGGGAGGTCGCCAGCTCCAGGTGGTACCGCTTGGCCGGGTCCGTGACGCTGCCCCCGGCGAAGAACACCCCCCGCAGGAAGGACGCCCGGCAGCACTCCTCCTCCAGCAATCCGAAGTTGATGTGCAGGGCCAGGTTCTGCTCCGGGCTGAAGCCCAGCAGGTCCACGATCCGGCGGAGCTTGCCGCCGTCTGTGATCTGGAACACCAGCTTGCCGCTCTCCCCCTCCTCCGGCAGCCGGTCGAACCGCAGGCCGAAGGCCCGGTGAAACAACTTGGGAAGCCGGGCAGCCAGAGCGGGGTTCCCGGTGATGATCCGCACCTCGCTTGCGCTGAAGGTGTTGCAGTACAGCAGGATGCCGTAGGCCTCCGCCCGGGCGCAGCACAGCTTCTGCACCGGCAGGCGGCACAGCTCGTTTTTGGCTTCAAAGGAAAAGGACATGGGTGGGTCTCCTCCAACTCTGGGTAATTGTGGGGCTCATTTCCGCTCCTCCATCTGGTAGGCGTCCTCCCGGGGGCGGAATCGGGCACCGGCGATCCGGACGCTCCGCTCCGCATGGAGCAGGATCAGCTCCCGGGCCAGGGCCGCGGAGCTGTGGCGGACAAAGCCGCTCTCCACCGTGGCCACCGGCCGCTCCACGACCTCCACGCCCAGGGTCGCGCAGGCGGACTTGTCGCAGCGGATGCGCTCGGCCCCCTCCTCCGCGTACCGGGCGGCCACCGCCTTGGGGATGGGCGAGGAGTTGGTGAGGCACAGGCGGAACAGGCCCTGCGCCGAATGGGCGAAGATGGCGGCGATGTGGTCGGATACGGTGTAGCCCTCCGTCTCCCCCTCCTGGGTCATGACGTTGCAGACATAGACCTTCAGGGCGTCGGACTCCCGGATCGCCTTCACGATGCCATCCACCAGCAGATTGGGGATGATGCTGGTGTACAGGCTGCCGGGCCCCAGGACGATCATATCCGCGTCGGCGATGGCGGAGACCGCCTCCGGCAGGGCCTTGGGTCGGGAGGGGATCAGACGCACCTGGCGGATGCGGCAGTCCTCCTGCTTTTTGCAGTAAAAGATCTTGGACTCCCCCACCACCGTGGCGCCGTTCTCAAATTCCGCCTCCAGCTGGACGTCCGCCGTGGTCACCGGCAGCACCCGTCCGGTGATGGCCAGGACCTGGCTCATGCGGCGCACCGCCGCGTCAAAGGACGGGGAGATGCCGTTCAGCGCCGCCAGAAACAGGTTGCCGAAGCTCTGCCCCGCCAGGCTCCCCTCGGTGAAGCGGTAGTGGAGCAGCTCCCGCATCACCGGCTCCGTGTTTGCCAGGGCCTCCATACAGCTGCGGATGTCCCCCGGCGGAGGCATCCCCAGGTCCTGGCGCAGCATGCCGGAGCCGCCGCCATCATCCGCCACCGTGACGATGGCAGAGATGTTCTCCGTATATTGCTTCAGTCCCCGCAGCATGTTGGACAGGCCGTGGCCGCCGCCGATGACGGCCACCTTGGGGCCATGGGCCCGGGGGACGCGGTATTCCTGCTCCCTCACGGCTCAGCCTCCCCGGGTCATGTCCCGGTGGTTCTCCAGCACCTGATAGCCCAGGCCGTGGATGAAGCCCGCCAGGGCATGGGTCACCGCCACGGAGCGGTGGTGACCCCCCGTGCAGCCCACGGCGATGGTGAGGGAGGTCTTTCCCTCCTCCGCGTACAGGGGCAGGGAGAAGGCCAGCAGGTCCTCCAAACGGCGCATGTAGTCCTGGGTCTGTGGGAAGTGGAACACATAGTCCGCCACCGCCTGATCCAGCCCCGTCCGGGGACGCAGGTCCTCCATATAGAAGGGATTCGGCATGAACCGCACGTCAAACACCAGATCCGCCTCCAGAGGCAGGCCGTACTTGAAGCCGAAGGAGGTGACGCTCACCGTCATTCCCCCCTTCTCCCCCTCCTGGCCGAAGAGGCGCAGCAGCTCTCCCCGCAGTTGGGCGGTGGAGGTGCGGGAGGTGTCGATGACAAAGTCCGCCCGCTCCTTGACGGGGGCCATCATGGCCCGCTCCTTCTTCACCGCCTCCTCCAGGGAGTCGGTGTCTGCCGCCAGGGGATGGCGGCGGCGGGTCTCCTTGTACCGCTTGATGATGACCTCCGGCGCGGCCTCCAGAAACAGCATCCGGCACTGGGCCTCCATGTCCTTCAGCTTATCCAGCACGTCGAACAGCTCCGTGAAGGAGCTGGCCGTCCGCACGTCGTACACCAGGGCCACCCGGTCGTAGCGGCCGTTGCCCCCGGCGCAGAACTCCGCAAATTTCAGGATCATGGCGGCGGGCATATTGTCCACGATATAAAAGCCCATGTCCTCCAAAAAGGAGGCCGCCTTGCTCTTCCCGGCCCCGGAGAGGCCGGAGATGATGAGGATTTCCATGTCCGCACCGCCCCTTTCTCAGTCGATGATCCGGACCTCCGGCTCCAGCCGGACGCCGGCCTGCGCAAAGACCCGCTCCTGGATCTGGCGGATCAGCTCCTTCACGTCGGCGCAGGTGGCGCCGCCCCGGTTGATGACAAAGCCCGCATGCTTCTCGCTGACCTGGGCGCCGCCCACCGTCAGCCCCTTCAGGCCGCATTGGTCGATCAGCGTCCCGGCGTAATAGCCCTCCGGCCGCTTGAAGGTGCTGCCCGCGCTGGGGAACTCCAGCGGCTGGCTGGCCCTGCGCTTTTCCAGCAGCTCCTTCATCCGGCCCCGGATTGCCGCCGGGTCGCCGGGCGTCAGGCAGAACTCCGCCCGCAGCACCACCGCATCCGGGTGATCCGTCAGAAAGCTGCGGCGGTAGCCGAAGGCCATCTCCGCCCCGGTGAGGGTCCGGATGCCCTCCTCCGGCAGCAGCAGGGTTGCCTCCCGCACCACCTGGGCCATCTCCCCGCCGTAGGCGCCGGCATTCATGCACACCGC
>NZ_KI271725.1:14479-14932 GCF_000469445.2 Oscillibacter sp. KLE 1745
CCAGGCCCGCCAGCCCCTGCCGGCAGGCGAAATCCGCCACCCGGGCCAGGGAGGCCCCCGCCTCCGCCAGAATGGTCCCCGGCGTCCCGCCGGCCTCCACTCGGCTCAGGCCGGCGGAGGTGTCGATCACCAGCCGGTCCAGCCCCTCGTCCGGGGCCAGCAGGTTGGTTCCGTTGCCCATCACCAGGGGACGGGCGCCGCAGCGGGCGGCCATGTCCAGCAGCAGCACCAGCTGCTCTCCCCGCTCCGGAAAAGCCATGCGCCGGGCCGGCCCCCCGATGCGGAAGGAGGTGTGCCGGTCCATGGGCTCCTCCTTCTCGATCCGCAGGTCCGGCAGATAATCCGCCGCCTGCTGGTCAAATGTGATCCACCAGTCCATTTCTGGACCTCCTCATACTTCAGATTACCCGGCCCAGCAGGGCCGCACCGATGACGCCGGCGGCGTTGCCCAGC
>NZ_KI271726.1:0-67356 GCF_000469445.2 Oscillibacter sp. KLE 1745
GACCACGGCGTCCGGGCGGCAGAGGACGCGGATTTGACGGCCCGGCTGGTGCGGGAGCGGGTGCCGCTGAACATCTGCCTGACCTCCAACCTGACACTGCTGTACCGGCGGCGGGAGGATCATCCCCTGCGGCGTCTGCTGGATGCAGGGGCGGTGGTGACCCTGAGCCGGGACGATCCTACCTTCCTGGGCGGGCTGACCCTGACGGAGGAGCTGCGCCGGGCCGCAGAATTCGCCTATATGAGCCGTGAGGAACTGCTGGCCTGCCAGGAGGCGGCGGTGGACGCCGCCTTCTGCGGACCGGAGACCAAGAACTTCCTGCGGCGGACCCTTGCGGAATTTCAGCAGAGCTGACAGGCGCAGTCAGGCGTTGCCGCGCATAAGATGGGTTGTATCCAGGGCGGAAACGCCGGATATAATTTCCATGAAACGAGGGAATTCCTTTGCGTATCAATGAAGCCTATGAGCATGAGCCCATTTTACCATATCAGTCCGAAGAATCCTGCCCCCTGAACGGCTGCAACAAGGTCAGTACCCAGTGTGTGGATGTGACTGCCTCCGTGATCCTGTCCCCCACCGCAGTCATGGGCAGCCCCACCGTCACCTGTCAGGGCAATCCCACCATCACCTGCGCCACCAATGCAGACGGAACCATGTGCACCGTGACTATGACCCAGAAGGTCTGTGTCTCCATCCCGGTCCGCTACGGCACGACCATTTCTACCTGCGACCCCACCATCACCTGCGCAGAGAGCTGCATCGGCTGCGGCGGCTGCTGAGGAAAGCGGAACAGGGTCCCCGCCCATTTCGGCGGGGCCCTTTTCGTGTTTGCGCCCAGGAGAAATGGGGTTGCAAGTTTGTTGAAAAAACGATATACTGAATTGGATTTGTAAAGATTTTTCAACAGAAAGGAAGCGCTGTAATGACTGCTTATCCCAAGATGACCGCCGAGGAGCGGAAGGCGGAATACGCCGAGGTGACCCGGGAGTACGAGGAGCTGAAGGCCCGGGGACTGAATCTGAACATGGCCCGGGGCAAGCCCGGTAAGGCGCAGCTGGATCTGGTCAGCGATATTTTCAGCCTGATGCAGAAGCCGGAAGACTACGTGTCCGACGGCGTCGACGTGCGTAACTACGGCGAACTCAGTGGGCTGCCCGCCGCCAAGCGGCTGTTCGCGGAGATCCTGGGCTGCCGGCCGGAGCAGGTGTTCGTGGGCGGCAACGCCAGCCTGCAGCTGATGTACGATACCATCTCCAAGGCCTATACCCATGGCCTGCTCCACAGCGAGCGCCCCTGGTGCAGGGAGCCCGTGGTGAAGTTCCTGTGCCCCGCCCCCGGCTATGACCGGCATTTCAAGGTGACGGAGTCCTTTGGCTTTGAGCTCGTCACCATCCCCATGACGGACGAGGGACCGGACATGGACGCGGTGGAGAAGGCCATCCAGGACCCGGCGGTCAAGGGCATGTGGAACGTGCCCAAGTACTCCAACCCCGACGGCATCATCTACTCCGCCGAGACCATCCGGCGCATCGCCTCTATGAAGCCCGCCGCCCCGGACTTCCTGCTGATGTGGGACAATGCCTACTGTATCCATGAGTTCGAGGGGGACTATGTGGAGTTCCCGGACATCCTGGCGGAGTGTGAAAAATACGGCAACGCCGACATGGTGTTCGAGTTCGCCTCCACCTCCAAGGTGACCCTGCCCGGCGCCGGCATCTCCTGCTTTGCCTGCTCCGAGGCCAACATGGCTTACATGGAAAAGCTCCTCACCGTTCAGGTCATCAGCTTCGACAAGGTGAACCAGCAGCGCCATGTGCTCTATCTCAAGGACAAGGCCCACACCCTGGAGCTGATGAAGAAGCACGCCGCCATCATGGGCCCCAAGTTCCGCTGTGTGGTGGACGCGCTGGACCGGGAGATCGCGCCGCTGGAGATCGCCTCCTGGCGGCGGCCCAAGGGCGGCTACTTCGTCTCTCTGAACGCCATGCCCGGCACCGCCAAGCGGACGCTGGCCCTGTGCAAGGAGGCGGGCGTCACCATGACCGGCGCAGGCGCCACCTTCCCCTATGGCAAGGATCCCCAGGACAGCAATATCCGCATCGCGCCTTCCCTGCCCCCTGTTGAGGAGCTGGAGCAGGCCATCGCCGTGCTGTGCGTCTGCCTGAAGATGGCGGCCCTGGAGAAGCTGGGCGTATGAGATACAAGGGAAGCGTTTACCGTCCGCCCTCTGAGGCGTACAGCCTCATCGTCCAGGTGACCTACGGGTGCAGCCACAACACCTGCGCCTTCTGCAGCATGTATAAGGAGAAGCACTTCGCCATTCGTCCCCTGGAGGAGGTGCTGGAGGACTTCCGCATCGCCCGGGGCGTGTACCGCCGGGTGGACCGGGTGTTTCTGGCAGATGGCGACGCATTAGTCCGGAAAGCGAATGAGCTTTACACCGTCCTGGACACCATTCGGGAGCTGTTCCCAGAGTGTGAGCGGGTCACCAGCTACGCGTCCCCTGCCTCCATCCGTATCCGGACGGAGGAGGAGCTGCGGACGCTGCGGGACAAGGGCCTGACCATGGTCTACATGGGACTGGAGTCCGGGTGCGACGACGTTTTGAAGCGGATGCGCAAGGGCCACATGTCCGCCGAGATCGTGGAGATGGGCCGGAAGGTCCGCCGGTGCGGCATGGCGCTGTCCGTCACCGCCATCACGGGCCTGGGCGGCCCGGAGCTGCTGGAGCGCCACGCCATCGAGACGGCAGAGGCCTTCAACGCCATGAACCCGGAGTATATCGGGATGCTGACGCTGATGGTGGAGCCGGAGACGCCCCTTTACGACTGGGTGCGGGACGGCAGCTTCCAACTGCTGACCCAGCCCCAGGTGCTGGAGGAAACCCGGCTGCTGATGGAGCATCTGGACAGCCCCGGCAGCGTGTTCCGGATGAATCACGCCAGCAACTACCTGGTGCTGAAGGGCACGCTGAACCAGGACAAGGAGGCCATGCTCCGCACCATCGATGCGGCGGAGCACGACCTGAGCCGCCTCCGGCCGGAGGAGTGGCGGGGCCTGTAAAACCAAATGAAACAGCCGCAGAGCAACGCTCTGCGGCTGCTTTTTTGCCCGGGACCGCAGGCTTGACAGCCCCTGCCGGAGATGATACCATAGGGCCGATTTCCAAGCGGGGTGGGATGTCGGTTCTGTGCGCAAGACCAACTACTGGGCTGAAAAGGAGGCGGCATCCCCCTGTTTGGTGTTGCCCGGCCCCCCTTGAAAGTCCAACGTGATATGTGCAGCGGCGCAGCGTGAGCGGACATTCCGGGGCATGGAAACCTCAAAAAAAGGATAAAAACCCAGTTGGCAACCGTTGGTTGCCGGAAAGTAAGCCGCGGGCGGTTTACTTTCATTTCTTGCTGGGATAGATTTGGAGATGTAAACAATGACCCTAGAGAAAAAATTGGCCTGTTTGCGAAAAAGAGAAGGGCTGTCCCAGGCGGAGGTATCGGAAAAGCTGGATGTGTCCCGGCAGGCCGTAACAAAATGGGAAACAGGGACGTCCAGGCCATCAATAGAAAATCTGCAATCTCTGAGCAGGCTCTATAACGTCCCGCTGGAGTATTTGCTGGATGACAGCAAAGACCTTTCTTTTAGTGGAATGACTTCAGCAGAAGTAGTAGAAGAATCCAAGAGTAATATAAAAGAGAAACGAAAAAAAGTACTTGTGTTGATTATTATAGGGGCCCTGGTGCTGGCGTGTTGCATAGCTCTTATAGCTGCTTTGTTTGAAGGGAACCAAAAGACTCTTGACTTAGAAGAGATACCTGGTGAGGTGATGCCTGCGACTGGAAGTGATTTTAATTTTAGCTTGTGAGATCAGGGGGAGAGGAGGTGAGAGATTGAAAATCAAAAGGATCATGTGTGCCCTACTGACACTTGCGGTAATGGTCAGCTGTTTACCGGCCTCTGTATGTGCGGCTGAGGTAAATTCTCACAAAACGTTTTCTGTCACAAGAGCGACTGGGCAGTTTAGTATGGAAATCCCAGGAGAAACCACTGTAAAAGCAGCAACCAGTTTTCCGCTGGTGGCTGGAGAGACCGTGGCAATCAATGCAGTATACACGCCCCAGTCTGCAAGTGTTGATTTTGGCCTGCTGGCTCCGGATGGCCTGTTCCATCCGGTCAATACGACGGACGGTAGTTTCGATGAAACGATAAGGGTAAACGAAAAAGGGAACTATACGCTTGTGATCAGGAATAATTCTTCTTATAGCATTAGTGTTTCTGGGTATGTGACGTACTGATAAAAGATACAACATATTAATAAAATGTCAATTTGGCTGGACAAAAAAGGGGAGGAATAATGACATGAAAAAGACTTGCTGTGTAGTTCTATCTATGATTTTGATGCTTTGTATGTCGATTCCTACAATGGCCGCATCAAAAGTCACGCTTTCAGAAGATGATCTTCAGAGAGAAATTGAGCAAAGAATGGACACGGTGCGTGAAAACATTTATGATCAGCTAAAAATGCAAGGGGCAGAAAGCCTGCTACCCGTATATGAGAGGATTATTTATCCTGATGTGGCTCAATCGATTATGATGAAATATGGCATTCCCATGCCTGCGAACAATTCAAGTACCAGAAGATATTATGCCCCCAATGGCGGCCTTGTCTACGGAACGCAACCGATTGGTGTTGAAGGCTATTCTGACTTAGCAGTTGCTAAAATTGGTTTGACAGGTGATGCTGCAAAAGAATGGCTTATTCGCCACTCTGGTGATTACATAAACATTGGGGATCTTCTTGGAGATGTGATTGGTAGTGCCATGGGAGATTTTGGCTTCTTGGCTGATTTGATTGATATTTCAGGTCACATTTCGAAGAATTTAATTGATGAAATTGAAGCTAGCGGCTGGAATGTTTTAATAGTTAATACGCTCGATACAGAATATGATTTGCCTTCAAGTGTTTACTTGGCATGGGAAGATTATCCTTATATCACTATGACTGGGGAAGGAGACTATACATTCACTTCGGATCTGAGTGATGTGTTTGAGCACTATGATATGTGATGAGGATGCTCAGAAAAACGGCCAGTTCTGCGAGCAGATGGTATTTAACAATTGAGATATTGTTACCAGTTTTATGCCAGATTTTATTTATAGCTACTCTATTTTTTGAAAGAGCTTATATTTCTATTTTTCCAGACAGTTTCTTACAGGAGATGTTTGATATACCTGTAAAGACTCAAAATGATATTCTATTTTTAAAAATTTATTCTTTTTCGTCTCTATCTTTGACAATAGGATGCTATGTTGAAACAATTTATATTGTGTATAGCAAGAGGTACCAGGAAGTTTCTGCTAAATTCCATTTCGGTGGAATAATGCTTGGCGTATTTTTTGCGAGGCTCTTTATAAAAGGAGCTACTAGAGCCGCATACACAAGTGCTACGATTGATTTTTTAGGGACAGAGGTATACTCGTTAGTATTGCTTGTTGGAGTCATAGTTATCAATAGAAGTATCAAAAAATTGAATTCATAAGAATGGCAAAAGAGAAAGGGGCCATATGGCCCCTTTCTCTTTTGCTATATAACGTCTTTATGTTGACTGCCCCGGAGAACTATGGTATAGTGACAGCGGCAGAAAAAAATTCCTGCCACTGAAAAAACCGGCTGCAGCGGTCAGGGAAATGAGGGAATCCAGTTGCAATTGAATCATTGTGTTTCGGCGTTTGACGCATAGCAGAGGCTATCGCGTCAAACAAAGAGATTTGGCATATAGCCTCTGCTCATTCCAAATCACAAGAGCTTTGGAGGAGCATCATGCGCTATATGAAAGCAGCCGACGTGCTGCCGCCGGACCTGCTGGCCCAGGTCCAGGCGTATATCGACGGGGAGTATCTGTACATCCCCCGGCGGGAGACCAGCCGCAAACCCTGGGGCGCGGCCAATGGCCGCAAGGCGGAGACCCTGGCCCGAAATCAGGAGATCTATCGGCGCTATCGGGAGGGGACCTCTGTGGACCAGCTGGCGGAAGCCTACTTTCTGGCGCCGAAGAGCATTTGGAAGATCATCGCCCGCCTGAGAAATGAATAAGAACACAAGCGCCATGCGGACTCCCGCATGGCGCTTTCTTATTTCTGAACCGAGTTGACGGTTGCGGGACCGGCCTGCGGCAGGGTATGCTGAGGGCAGTAAGACAACACCAAGGAGGAATTTCCAATGTCCCAGCGAATCCTGCAAAAACCGAAACGGCGCCGCCTGGACTACCGGCAGGATCCCTGCCGGGATGTATTCACCTGCCGGGTCTGCGGCTGGCCGGTAGGGCCTCAGGCTGCCGGAACCCAGCACCGCAACCACTGCCCCAACTGCCTTGCCAGCGTCCATCTGGATGACGAGCCGGGGGACCGGGCCGCCAACTGCGGCGGCACCATGGAGCCGGTGGCCGTCTGGGTCCGCAAGGGCGGCGAGTGGGCCATCATCCACCGCTGCAAGATCTGCGGCGTGCTCCATTCCAACCGGGTGGCGGCGGATGACAACCCCATGCTGCTGATGAGCTTGGCGGTGAAGCCTCTGGCCGCACCGCCGTTCCCCTTGGACCGGCTGGAGCGGGCGGCGGAGTAAAAACCTGAAAAATCGGCGGAGGCTGTACGGCCTCCGCCGGTTTTTCTATGCCACGTGTTTGAAATTCCCCCAGGTCTCATTGACACTGGAGACGCAGGCGAAGGTATCCGGGAAGCGGGCCAGAATCTCCTGGAACCGAACCACCTGATGGCGGTTCACCACGCAGATCAGCAGGGAACGGGGAGTCTCCGAGTACATTCCCTCCGCCTGGAGCACAGTGACACCGTGGCGCAACTGCTGCATGAGCTGCCGGGAGAGTTCCTCCGGCTGCCGGGTGACCACCTCGAATTTCATGGCGGATTTGCCGCCCTTCAAAATGGTGTCGCTGATGCTGGAGCTGAGATAGCAGTAGATCAGGCACAGGATCA
Source organism: Oscillibacter sp. KLE 1745 (assembly GCF_000469445.2). NCBI lineage: Bacteria > Bacillati > Bacillota > Clostridia > Eubacteriales > Oscillospiraceae > Oscillibacter > Oscillibacter sp. KLE 1745. Next base: position 6,985 of record NZ_KI271726.1, read on the forward strand.
CCGGCTCGAACTGGCAGCCGTAGACGAAGAAGGACAACACCGCCACCGCGGCATTGAGGCTGAAGATCAGCCAGACCAGGCTGGCCTCCGGGTGCTTTTTCCGCACCCAGGCGGCTACGATGTCCGTTCCGCCGGTGGAGCCGTTCTGCCGGATCACCCAGCCGTACACAGCGCCGCTGACCACACCGGCCGCCACAGGCCCCAGGATGGCGGAGGAGCCGGAGTCATAGGCGATGGCGCTTAGGTCCATCTGGCCCAGCACCAGCGTGACGGCGGAGAACACCAGCACGAACACCAGTGTTTTGCGGGCGAAGTCCCGGTCGACTTTTTTCCAGGCCAGCAGGACCAGCGGCAGGTTGATGAGCAGGGAGAGGTAGCCGATATTGACGTGCAGCAGGTATTGCAGCATGGTGGCCAGGCCGTTGATGCCCGCCGGGGCGAAGGCGTTGGGAAAGACAAACAGCTCATAGCTGACGCCCATCAGACAGGCCAGACCCGACACCGCAAGATAGCTGCCGCAAGTGCTTCCGAGAAAACGCTTCATATCAGGTACCTCCAGTTGCTTGTTGTCCGGAAGGCAGTATAAGGGTTCTTTCTGTAAAAGGCAAGGAAAAATGCAAAAAAAGTTCTGCATTGCAGGAAAACTTTCCTGCAATGCAGAATTGCGGAATCAGGCTCCTCGGGAGCGGGGGACGCCGGCCTCCGGCGCAGCCTGGAGACCGCGCGCCGTCATGGAAAAGATCAGAACTTCCTGTCCTTCGCGGTCTCACAGTAGGCGCAGCGATAGGTGTGAGTGGCGGGATCGCTCAGCAGGAATATGGCGTCCAGCTGGGGCTCTGCTACGGTGATGCAGCGGGGGTTTTTGCAGTGGATGACATTCACCAGCTTTTTCGGAAGCTCCAGATGCTTCTTTTCCACCCGCACGCCGTTGCGGATGATGTTGACGGTGATGTTGGGGTCGATATAGCCCAGCACATCCAGATCTACCTCCATGGGGGAGTCGATCTTGATGATGTCCTTCTTGCCCATCCGGCCGCTGCGGACATTCTTGATGATGGCCACGGAGCAGTCCAGCTGGTCCAGATGGAGGTAGCGGTAGATGTCCATGCTCTTGCCAGCCTGGATGTGGTCCAGGACCACGCCGTTTTGGATGCTGTCGATGTTCATAGCGTCAATGCCTCCTTCTCACACCTGAATGCCCAGCAGCTTCAGGATCAGTGCCATGCGGATGTACTTGCCGTTCTTCACCTGTCTCCAGTAGGCGGCCCGGGGATCCTTGTCCACCGCCACAGTGATCTCGTTGACACGGGGCAGGGGGTGGAGGATGGACAGGTCCGCCTTGGCGTTCTCCAGCTTCTCCGGTGTCAGGATGTAGCTGTCCTTCAAGCGCAGGTAGTCCTCCTCATTGAAGAACCGCTCCTTCTGGACACGGGTCATGTAGAGAATGTCCAGCTGGGGGATGACGGACTCCAGATCCGTGGTCTGGGTGTAGGGGATGCCCTTCTTCTTCAGAGCCTCCTCCTTCATATACCGGGGCAGCTTCAGCTCGGTGGGGGAGATCAGCACGAAGTTGATGTGATCGTACCGGCTCAGGGCGTTCACCAGGGAGTGGACGGTGCGGCCGAATTTCAGGTCGCCGCAGAAGCCGATGGTGAAGTTGTTCAGCCGCCCCTTCTCCCGGTGGATGGTCAGCAGGTCGGTGAGCGTCTGGGTGGGATGGTTGTGGCCGCCGTCGCCGGCATTGATGATAGGTACCTCACTGAACTGGGAGGCGGCGTAGGGAGCACCCTCCTTGGGATGGCGCATGGCGATGATGTCGGCGTAGCAGCTGACGGTGTGGATGGTGTCACCCACGGTCTCGCCCTTGGCGGTGGAGCTGGAGCTGGCCTCAGAAAAGCCCAGGGTGCTGCCGCCCAGGGCCAGCATGGCGGACTCAAAGGAGAGCCGGGTCCGGGTGGAGGGCTCGAAGAAGAGCGTTGCCAGCTGCTTGTGGGCACAGGCGTCCTGGTACTTAACCGGGTTGGCGATAATGTCCTCCGCGGTGGCGATCAGCTGATTGATCTCCTCCACGGAGAGGTCGGTGATGTCGATAAGATTTCTGGGCATGATGAACTCCTTTCAGGGGTGTGGTGGGAGGGAGCCGCTCCTCGGGCGGCAGGGAATAGCTCCCGGCAAAGCCGGAAGCGGAGCGGAATTGGTCAACCGGGCCCCCGCCGAAGCCCAGCGGAGCGGGTTCGGTGGGAAAAAGAGAAATGAATGGAGCGGATGGAGCTTTCGCATCCGCCGGAAGCGGAATAAGCGGAATTTATTTCGACGTGATCCAGGATTCGTCGGATGGGTTGGCCCGGAACCTCTTCAGCCGCTCAATGTCCTCCGGCTTGATCTTCCCCTCCTCAGCGGCCGCCTCGCAGACGGCATCGAAGTTGGAGAGGGAGTGGTTGACGACATTCGCGGCGGCCAGCCGGTCCAGGCCCTTTTGGAGCCCGTAAGTGAAGATGGATGCGACGCCGAGAACCTCGGCACCCGCCTCCCGCAGCGCCTCCACAACTTCAATGCAGCTGCCGGCGGTGGAGATCAGGTCCTCCACCACAACGACCTTCTGGCCCTTCTCCAGCCTGCCCTCGATGCGGTTCTGGCGGCCGTGGTCCTTGTTGCCAGAGCGGACGTAGCCCATGGGCAGGTCCATCAGGTGGCCCACGATGGCCGCGTGAGCGATGCCGGCGGTGGACGTGCCCATCAGCACCTCCACATCCGGATAATGGGTGCGGATCAGCTCCACCAAGCCCTTCTCCACGGCCGTGCGGACGGCGGGAGCGGTGAGGGTCAGGCGGTTGTCGCAGTAGATGGGGCTCTTGATGCCGCTGGCCCAGGTGAAGGGCTCGTCCGGCCGCAGGAACACCGCGCCGATGCTCAGCAGATCGTGGGCGATTTCACGTTCGAAGTTCATGGAAAAATCCTCCTTATCCAAATGTGCGAAGATGGTCAGTGCTTTCGGCCGACCCAGAAAGCACTTGCGGCCACAATGGCTGCAAGGTACAATAGCGCCGACTCGGTATAACCGAATGGCAGGGCTTTGATCCAGATTACTCCGAATGCCAGTACCATGAAAAAGACAGCAATGACAAGGGCAAGTTCCATCAAATCAAATTTCATGCAGACGTGCCCCCGTTCTGCTCAGCCCCAAAAGTCCTTGACCGCTCTCCGATAAGCGGACACCGGGTCCTCCGCCTGGGTGATGGGACGGCCCACCACGATGTAGTCGCAGCCAGACTTGCCCGCCTTCTCCGGAGTCATGATCCGCTTCTGGTCGCCGGCGGCACTGTCCGCGAACCGGATGCCGGGGGTGACGGTCAGGAAGTCCGCGCCGCACCGCTCCTTCACCAGAGCCGCCTCCAAAGGAGAGCAGACCACGCCGTCCAGGCCGCTGGCGGCGGCGTTCTTGGCGTAGGAGAGCACCGTCTCTGCCATGGGGGTGTCGATCAGCAGCTCGTTTTTCAGGGCGGCGGCGTCGGTGGAGGTCAGCTGGGTGACGGCAATCAGCAGGGGGCGGGTGCCGTCGGGACGAGTCAGGCCCTCCAGGGCGGCCCGCATCATCTCAGAGGTCCCGGCGGCGTGGAGGTTCACCATATCCACATCCAGTCGGGAGAGGACCGCCATGGCCCGCTTCACGGTGTTGGGGATGTCGTGGAGCTTCAGGTCCAGGAAGATCTTGTGGCCCCGGGCCTTGATGTCCCGGACCACCTGGGGGCCCTCGGCATAGAACAGCTCCATGCCGATCTTCACAAAGGGCTTCTCCCCGGCGGGGAACTGGTCCAGGAAGGAGAGGGTCTCCTCACGGGTGGGGAAGTCCAGGGCGATGATGACGTCTTTTGCGCTCATATTCAAACAGTCCTTTCTGTAAATTTCTCGGTGACAGCGTTCAGCCGTGCGCCGCGCCGGTCAGGTCCGCGATACGCTCCACGCCCAGCCTTTCGCACACGCCCGGCAGGGCTTCGATGATCTTCTTGCAGGCATAGGGATCCCGCAGGTTGGCGGCGCCGATCTCCACGGCGCTGGCCCCCGCCAGCATCATCTCACACACGTCCTCCGCAGAGGAGACGCCGCCGCAGCCGATGATGGGCAGCTGCACCGCCTCGTACACGTCCCACACCATCCGCACCGCCACCGGGAACACCGCGGGGCCGGACAGTCCGCCGGTGCGGTTGGCGATGAGGGGCTTTTTCGCTTTCAGGTCGATCCGCATCCCCAACAGGGTGTTGATGAGGCAGATGCCGTCGGCTCCCGCGTCAGCGCAGGCCCTTGCGATCTCCGCGATGTCCGTGACGTTGGGGGAGAGCTTCATGAAGACCGGCTTCCGGGTGACAGCCTTCACGGCCCTAGTCACCTCCGCCGCAGCTTTTGGATCGGAGCCAAAGTTCCTGCCGCCGGCGTGGACGTTGGGACAGGAGATGTTCACTTCCAGAATGGACACCTGCTCCACGTCGTTGAGCTTGGCGCAGTTCTCAGCGTACTCCTGAAGAGAGAAGCCCCCCACGTTGGCGATCACCGGCCCATGAAAGATCTTTGCAATGTTGGGCACCTCCTCCGCGATCACCGCGTCGATGCCGGGGTTCTGGAGGCCCACGGCGTTCAGCATCCCGGAGGCGGTCTCCGCGATCCGGGGCTGAGGGTTGCCCGGACGGCTCTGTGCGGTAGTGCCCTTCCAGGAGAAGCTGCCCAGGAGGTCCAGGTCATACAGCTCTGCGTACTCCCGGCCATAGCCGAAGGTGCCGGAGGCGGGGATTACGGGATTTTTCAGCTCCACCCCTGCAAGGCGGACAGACAGGCTTACCATACGATTTCCTCCTTGTACAGAATGGGACCGTCCTTGCACACCCGCTTGTAGCCGTTTCCCGTGGGCACGGAGCAGCCCATGCAGGCGCCGAAGCCGCAGCCCATCCGGGCCTCGAAGCTGAACTGCCCGCCGGTGAGCTGGGGCAGGCCGTGGACGGCCTTCAGCATGGGGGTGGGGCCGCAGACGAAGGCGTAGCCGCACTCCGGCACGTGACGGGCCAGATCCGTAACAAATCCCTTTGTGCCCAAGCTGCCGTCCTCCGTGGCCACCATCAGGCGGCAGCCCAGCTTGCCGAATTCCTCCAGGTAAAAGGCGTCTCCGCCGGAGCGGAATCCCAGTCCCACTGTGGGGGCGATGCCCGCCTCCAGCATCCGCTGGGCCAGGCCGTACAGGGGCGCGATGCCGATGCCGCCGCCCAGCAGGATGGGGTGGGCCCCGCCCTTTGCCAGATCAAAGCCGTTGCCGAGACCCGACAGCACATCCAGCTCTGTGCCGGGGACGCACCGCACTAAGTCATGGGTGCCTTCGCCCACCACCCGGACCAGGAGCAGCAGGGCGTCCTTCGTCCAGTTGCAGATGGAGATAGGCCGCCGGAGGAATTTGCCGGGCAGCTGGATGTTCACGAACTGCCCCGGCGCCGTGATGGCGGAGGTGTCGCCGGACAGCACCAGCTCATAGGTGTCGGCGGTCAGCTGCCGGGCGTGTTCCATGGTAAAGAGGGATTGTTTCATAGGTAGTCCTCCTGACAGGAGGGAATGGGGGTCTTATTGATGTTGCGGGAGCTGGCGGTGTACACCAGATTCCCGTTGCAGATGGTCTTGTCCACTCCGGCGGTGACGGTCCAGCCGTCAAAGGGCGTGGAGCGGCCCCGGGAGAAGAAGGCACCGCTGTTGATGGCATGGGGCCGGTTCAGATCCAGCACGGTCAGATCCGCGATCTCTCCCGCCTCGATCTTTCCGCCGGGCAGGCGGAACAGCCGCCGGGGATTGACGCACAGGGCGTTCAGCAGCGTGGCGAAGGGGACGATGCCCGGCTCCACCAGCTCCGTATACAGCACCGGGAAGGCACACTCCAACCCCACGATGCCGTTGAGGCTGCGGAGTCCCCTAGACTTCTCCTCCGCGCTGTGGGGGGCGTGGTCCGTGGCGATGCAGTCGATGGTGCCGTCCAGCAGCCCTTCGATCAAAGCATCCCGGTCCGCGGCGGAGCGGATGGGGGGATTCATCTTGAACCGGCCGTCATCCATCAGATCCTCGTCGCAGAGGATCAGGTAGTGGGGCCCGGTCTCGCAGGATACCGGCAGCCCCTCCGCCTTGGCCTTGCGGATGAGGGCCACGCTCTCCTTGGTGGAGACATGGCACACGTGGTACCGGCAGCCGGTCTCCCGCACCAGCTCCAGATCCCGCTCCACCTGTTTCCACTCGCTCTCAGGGGCGTTGCCGGGGAAGCCGTTCCGCTTCGCCCACTCCCCGTCGTGGATGCACCAGCCGGGAGTCAGCAGGGACTCGTCCTCACAGTGGGCAGTGATGGGCTTGTCCAGCTGTTTTGCGAGTTCCATGGCATCGCGCATCTGGTCGGCGGACTGGACGCCTTTCCCGTCGTCGGAGAAGCCGCAGACAAAGGGCTCCATAGCCGGCATGTCCGCCAGCTCCGCGCCTTTTTCGCCCCGGGTGATGGCCCCATAGGGATACACCCGCACCCGGCCGTCCCGGGCGATGGCGTCCAGCTCCGGCCACAGGTGCTCCAGGGAGTCCGGCACCGGATTCAGGTTGGGCATGGCGCACACCGCCGTGTAGCCTCCTGCGGCGGCCGCCGCCGTGCCGGAGGCGATGGTTTCCTTATAAGAAAATCCAGGCTCCCGAAGATGAACATGTACATCAACGAAACCTGGAACAATGACTTGATCCTGACATTCAATTACGGAAAAACCTTCCTGGGAAAGGGAGGGAGAAACGGAAACAATACGGCCTTTGGAAATGGCAACATCCACATTCTGGAAAGTTCCATCCCGGAAAACAGCCCCGCCGGTCAGCAAGAAATTCATGGGTACGCTCCTTCCTCTGCGTCTTCATTCGACATATTATCATAACGGAAAAGGAAGCAGTTGTCAACGCCTATTTTCTGGAGTTTTCCAAAAGCGGCGGCGATTGCCGCCGCCTCTGGAATCTTCCATCAGGGCCGGGGCGGACGGCAGGCCAGGCAGCCGGTATAGAGCCGGGAGACCTCAGGCCAGTCCACCAGTCGCCACCAGGCTTCGAAGTAGTCCGCCCGGCGATTCTGGTATTGGAGATAGTAGGCGTGCTCCCATACGTCGCAACACAGCAAGGGGATCAGGGGCAGCGGTGTGTCCTGGTTTGCGGTCTTTTGGACAGCCAGGTGCCCCTCGCCGTCTGCGGATAGCCAGGCCCAGCCGGAGCCGAATTGCCCCAGGGCCGCCTTGCGCATGGCCTCCTTCAAACCTGCCATGCCGCCGAAGTCCCGTACCACAGCGCCCTCCAGCGCCGTGTCCGGGGCGGAGACCGGCAGGGGGTGGAGGGTGCGGAAATACAGGTCATGATTAAAGACGCCTCCGGCGTTGTTCCGAACGCCCTGTCGCAGGCCATCCGGCAGTTCCTCCCAGTTTAGGCACAGCTTCCAAAGCGGCCAGGACTGATAGGCGGGCGTCCGCTCCAGCAGCTGGTTCAGAGCGTCCACATAGGCGGCGAAGTGCTTGTCGTGATGGAAATACAGCACTTTTTCGATCAGCTCCGGCGCCAGCGCGTCATAGCCGTAGGGCAGGGGCGGCAGGGTGAAGGGATAATGCTGTTCCATGTATTGCTCCAAGGGGATCATCCTTTCCGGCGAAGTGTCAAAGTCCGCTGTTCCCATCCTATGCAGAAAGGGAATCCCATATTTCCAAAAGGTGCTGCACAAAAACCGGGAGGGCGTTTCGCCCTCCCGGTCCGGTCTCAGCAGTGGCCGCAGGTATGGCCGCTCTCGTGGTGGCCGCAGCCGTGGTCGCCGCAGGTGTGCTCCTCACCGTGGTGATGGTCGCAGGTGGCTGCATCGGCGCTGACCAGCGTGCCTGCCAGCAGTTCTGCCACCCGGGTGTCCGCGTCGCCCTGGCAGCCGGCGTACAGCCGGATACCTGCCTCCGCCAACGCCATCTGGGCCCCACCGCCGATGCCGCCGCAGATCAGGGCATCCACCTGACGGTCCTTCAAAAAGCCAGCCAGGGCCCCGTGTCCGCTGCCATTGGTATCCACCACCTGGGAGGAGGCTACGGTGCCGTTCTCCACATCATAGAGCTTGAACTGTGCCGTGTGGCCAAAGTGCTGGAACACCTGGCCGTTTTCATAGGTGACTGCGATTTTCATGAGGACGCTTCCTTTCCGTCTTGGGAGGCACACCGGCCGCAGGGCCTGCCGCAGCCCCGGCAACTTTCCTGGGGACAGAGGGCGTAGCTGCCGCCGCCGATCTGCAGTGGACGGCCCTCCACCAGAAAGACCGCCAGCTTCCGCCGGGCCTGGGCGTAGATCCGCTGGACTGTGGTCCGGGCCACCCCCATCTGGGCGGCGGCCTCCTCCTGGTTCAGGCCCAGGTAGTCCATCAGCCGCAGCGCCTCATACTCCTCCACCGTCAGCTCCACGGCCTCTCTGTGGGCAGGCCGTTCCGGGGAAAAGCGGCAGTGGGTCGGCATCTGGCAGACCCGGCGGCATTTGGCACTGCGCGGCATGGATGTCCCTCCCTTGTTTTGAACATATGTCCATTATATACGGTTTTGAACATATGTCAAGAATAACCTTGGGAAAATCTGCGTTCCGCCTTGACAGGTCTAGGGCGGTCCCCTTATGATGGAGCCGGAGAAGGGGCGGTTCTCTTGAAAAAGAAGTGGAAGATCCTGCTGGTGTGCGTGGTGGTTTTGGCTGGAATCGCCGCCTGGTGCCTCGTCCCCCGTTCCGCGGTGGGAGAGGACTTCAAAATCCACTATGTGGAAGCGTATTATGAATCGGAGTATTACGTGGCCGATGTCACGGACCAGGTGGGCCTGGAGGCCCTCAGTGACCTGCTGCGGGACGCAAAGCGCATGGGATACCACGTGGGATATGACGGCTGGAGTGGGATGCGGCATGTCACGATTCTGGGTATAGAGCGGGAAAGGCCGGTCAATATCTATCTGGATGAAGAAACCTATTTGGTGGATTATGGAGACTTCCTGGGAATGCACCCACTGTTGAACGGCGAAGAGTTACTGGAACAGGTTTGGACTCTGCTGCCGGAACCGTGACAGGGGAGGGATATGCCTGTGACAAGAAAATGGAAAATTTTGTTGGCGTGTGTTGTGATAGTGGCAGTAGCATGTGCTGCGGCGTGGTATCTCCTTCCCCGCCCCGCGGTAGGGGAGGACTACGAAGTCCAGTATATCAATGTGGGAGAGACGCTGGAGAATATTACCGGTCAGATAGACCAGAATACCTGTAACGCCCTCAATGACCTGCTTCGGCAAGCAGAGAGAAGGGGGTACCGCAGAAATGTCTTTCCAAGGCAGCTGCGGGAGGACACGGTGCAGATCATAGGCGTCGACAGCAATGGACCCTGGTTCTTTGAGCTGGACGGCGAAGCTTGCGTACTCTGCGACGGACAAAGGGGCGGCTACCCCATTATTGACGGCGAAGGGCTGCTGAAACAGGCCTGGGCCCTGCTGCCGGAGCCGTGACAGGGGAGGGATGCGCCTGTGAAAAGAAAATGGAAAATTTTGCTGGCGTGCGTTGTGGTAGTGGCAGCGGTGGCGGCCATGACTGTGGGAATCTGCGCACGGTATGTCCTGCACTACCCTGCGGTGGGAGGGGACTTTGAAATCAGCTTCATCAGAGCAGGGGAGACACTGGAGGACATCACGGAACAGATCGATCAGGATACTTTAGACGCCATCAAGGGACTGGTGCTGGGCGCGGAAAGAGGGGGGTACCGTGTTGGCTGCTCTCCATGGCTCGCGGAGAGCAGTGTGGAGATCAACGGGAGAGACAGTGAGGGGCTATGGCATATCTATCTGGACGAGGACACCGCCGTAATTTATGATGGTGACAGACAGTATCCCCTCATCAATGGCGAAGAACTCCTGGAACAGCTTTGGGCCCTGCTGCCGGAGCAGTGACAGGGGAGGGATGCGCCTGTGAAAAGAAAGTGGAGATTCCTGCTGTTGTGCGTTGCCGCCGTGGCAGCCCTGACTGGCTATTTCTTCCTGCTACCCGCCCCGGCAGTGGGAGAGGGCTTCCAGCTGCTGGAGGTCCGGCAGGACGGACGGGATTTGACGGCGTCGCTCCGGCCGGAGCAGCTGGCGGACCTGGAGGCTACAATGCGGGGGGCCTCCAGGTTCCGCTGGAAGAATCCCATTGGGGTATATCCTCTGGAAGCGGATACTGTCACGCTCCTGGGTGCCAATGGGGAATCCGTCATCCTGGTGGGCAGCCAGGGGCGATTCGCGGCGGACGACTATCCGATTCACGACGGGGAAGCTCTGCTGGCGGAGGTTCAGAACATCCTCGCATCCTAATTCATTTTGCTTATAGATAAGAGCAGATACAGCGGAAAGGAGCAATCAGATGGAACAGCGGGAAGCGGCCATCTGCCAATGGTTCGACATGTGGCTTACCAAGCGGGACACCGGCATCCGGGACCTTTTCGCCCCGGACGCGGTGTACATCGAGAGCTGGGGCCCGGAGTACCACGGCGCGGACAAGATCGCCTGGTGGTTCACCGAGTGGAATCGCCGGGGCACGGTGGAGCGGTGGGATATCCGCCAGTTCTTCCACAAGGGGGACCAGACGGTGGTGGAGTGGACCTTTGCCAACCGGATGGACGACGGCCGCCGGGAGGTGTTCGAGGGTATGACCCTGGTCCGCTGGACGGCAACGGGGCAGATCGCCCGTCTCCAGGAGTTCGGCTGCAACCTGGGCCGTTACGACCCCTACGCCCACGGCCCGGAGCCCCGGTTCCGGGACCAGCAGGCGGCCTGGTTCTGAAAGCCCAAAAAGCGGCGCCCGTTCCGAAAGGAACGGGCGCCGTTGTTTGGATACCAAGAAGGGACGTCTTATTTTTGCAGCGTCTTGACCCACTGGCCGTACTTCTCCAGATTGGCGTCACAGGCGGCAGAATCCGCGCCCTGGGTCAGAATATACACCTTGATCTTGGGCTCCGTACCGGAGGGCCGCACCAGAATGGTGGTGCCGTCCGCCAGCTCGAACCGCAGCACGTTGGAGCCGGAGAGCTCCATGGCGCTCTTCGCGCCGGTGGCGCAGTCCACCACGGACCCGTCGGTGTAGTCCTTCCGGGTGACGACTTTCACGCCGGAGATCTCCGCCGGGGGATTCTCCCGGAGATTCTTCATCAGCTGCGCCATATCCTTCAGACCGTCCAGGCCGGGCATCACCAGGTTGTAGGTCTTTTCGGCGTAGTGGCCGTACTTCTCGTATAGCCTCTCCAGGGCGTCGAACAGCGTCATGCCCTGGGCGGCGTACCAGGCGGCCATCTCCGTCAGCAGCATGGAGGCGGTGACGGCGTCCTTGTCCCGGACGTAGTCGCCCAGCATGTAGCCGTAGCTCTCCTCATAGGAGAAGATGACCTTTCCTTCGCCGGCGGCCTCCAGGGCGTTCTTCTTCTCCGCCATGAACTTGAAGCCGGTGAAGGTGTCGTAGCAGGTGACGCCGTTGGACTCAGCCACCTTCCGGGCCATCTCCGTGGTGACGATGGTCTTGAGGGCCACGGGCTTCTCCGGCATTTTGCCGGAGCGGCGCATGGCGCCGATGAGGTAGTCCAGCAGCAACACGCCGGTCTGATTTCCGGTGACGGGGCGGTACTCGCCGCTGTGGTCCCGGATCATGATGCCCACCCGGTCGCTGTCCGGGTCAGTGCCCAGGATGAAGTCCACGTCATTCTCCCGGGCCAGGTCGATGGCCAGATAGAAGCCCTCCGGGTTCTCCGGGTTGGGGGAGACCACGGTGGGGAAGTCGCCGTCGATCACCATCTGCTTGGGCTCACAGATCAGGTGCTTGATGCCCAGGGTCCGCAATGCCTCCGGCACCAGCTTGTAGCCGCAGCCGTGGAAGGGAGTGTACACCAGCTTGAAGGTGTCCGCCACCTTGGCCACGGTTTCCTTGTCGTTAATCATGGCAGTGACGTTGGCCATAAACTTTCGGTCCGTCTCCTCCCCCATGGTCTCAATGAGGCCGGCCTTCACCGCCTCGTCGAAGTCCATGCGCCGGATGCCATTGAAGACGTCGATCTGTTCCAGAGCAGCGGCGATGGCGTCGGCGTGGTGAGGGGGCAGCTGGGCGCCGTCCTCCCAGTAGACCTTGTAGCCATTGTACTCCTTCGGATTGTGGCTGGCGGTGACGTTGATGCCCGCCTGGCAGCGGTACTCCCGCACGGCGAAGCTCAGCTCCGGCGTGGGGCGGAGGGATTCAAAGATCCGGACATGGATACCGTTGGCGGCGCAGACCTCCGCCGCCGCCCGGGCGAACTCCATGGAGTGGTTCCGGCAGTCCATACAGATGGCCACGCCCCGGCGCTTGCCCTCCTCGCCCTCGGCGCAGATGACCTGGGCAAAGCCCTGGGTGGCCCAGCGGATCACATGGATGTTCATGTTGTGCAGGCCCACGGCCATGATGCCCCGCAGGCCGGCGGTGCCGAACTCCAGCGGGCCGTAGAACCGGCTCTCAATCTCCTTGGGGTCATTTCGGATGCTCTCCAGCTCCGCACGCTCCGCGTCGGACAGGGCAGGACTCGCCAGCCACTTTTCATATTCCTTCATAAAATCCATGCGAGAGATACCTCCTGTTGTGTAAATTGAGAACGGAGGCGGGACATCAGTCCTGCTCCGGGATTTCCGCGGGGGTGTCCAGCAGCGCCTGGGCCTCCTCCAGCTGGGAGGCGGGGACCCAAATCTCTACTCCCTGGGAGGCGAAGCCTCCCAGCACCTTGCCCAGGGACCCGTTCTGGAAGGCGGGGATGCCGCAGCTTTCCAAAAACGACACAGTGATGTCCGCCTGGCTGTCTAGCTCCCACTGGATGTCCAGCTTGGCGGCGGGTTCCGGTGCGCCTGCCTCGTCTTTCGGCCAGCGGTCCAGCAGGTCCCGGTCCGCCCGGGCCCAGAAGTCCTTTGCTGGTTCTGTCATAGTTCCACGTCCTTTACTTGTGATATTTGGTGCCTGCGTTGATCTGATACGCCCGGTAGATCTGTTCCAGCACCATCACCCGGGCCAGATGGTGGGGGAAGGTCATGGGAGACATGGAGAGCCGCAGCCTGGCCTCTGCTTTGATGGAGGGGTGCAGGCCAAAGGACCCGCCGATGAGAAACACCAGATGTCCCACGCCCTGGCTGGCCCAGGCAGCCATCTGCCGGGCCAGCGCCTCGCTGGACCGCGGCTCTCCCTCCACGCACAGAGCGATCAGGGCGGCGCCGGATGGGAGCTTGGCCCGGATGGCAGCAGCCTCCTTCAAAAGGGCCGCCTCGATCTGGGCGGGGGAGGGGTCCTCCGGCAGCCGCTCCTCCGGCAGTTCCACCAGCTCCAGCTTACAGAAGCGGGACAGCCGCTTGACGTACTCCGCCGCGGCGTCTATATAAAATTTCTCCTTCAGCTTCCCGACACACAGGATCGTCACCTTCTGCATACGGACCTCCTGCTCACGGTGTGAGCTGGGCCCAGGCAGTCCCTGGGAGCCACAGACAGCAGAGGCGAGACACCTGCGGCGGAGAGAGCCCGTTCTACGGCAGTTTGCGCCATGGCGGGCGTATTATTCTCCCGGCTCAGATGGGCCAGGATGATCTCTGATGTGCCGCTCTGCGCCAGAACGGCGGCAAAACGGGCGGCATCCTCATTGCTGAGATGGCCTTGTGCGCCCAGAATCCGCTGTTTCAAATAGTAGGGGTAGGGCCCGCTGCGGAGGGTCTCGATGTCGTGGTTGGCCTCCAGCACCGCCAGATCCACGCCCTCCAGAATGTCGGCAGCATCGTCGGTGACGTAGCCGGTATCCGTCAGGACACCGACGGCGCCGCCGGCGGCGTCCAGCCGGAAACCACAGGAACCGGGAGCGTCATGGGATGTGGGAAATGCCGTCACGGCAAACTCTCCGATAGACTGGGGGATGCCGAAGTCCAGCGCGTCCAGCCGTGTCTCTGCGCCGGGCAGCCGCCAGGACAGCTCCCGGGCGGCCCGCTCGGTGGTAAAAACCGGGGCGGCGCAGCGCTTGAGCAGCGTCTGCAGGCCGGAGATGTGGTCCGCGTGGGTGTGCGTGATGAGAATGGCCGTGAGGCTTCCGAGCTCCAGGCCCAGCTCCCGCAAAGCGGCAGTGATGCGGCGGCAGGAAATGCCCGCATCCAGCAGAATATAGCTCTCCCCGCAGGAGAGCAGCAGCGCGTTCCCGGAGGAACCGCTTGCCAGCGTATGTACGGTGGTCAAAAAACATACCTCTTCCGGTGAAAAGTAAGACGTCCACAAGGGAGGCCGTCGACGAAAGTCGCCATCCTCCATCGCGGACGTAAAATCGCTCGATCTATGGAAATGTCTTGATTGTATAACCCCGCGGCAGCGGGGGAAACCTAGAGAAGCCTGTACCCCGTTTCAGCCAATGTGGGCCTCCAGCTCCTCGGACTCACCGGGGACCTCCACGGTACGGATGGAAGCGCCAAGGCCCTGGAGCTTGGTGACGATATCCTCATAGCCCCGCTCGATATACTGTACGCAGCTGATCTCGCTCTCGCCCTTGGCAGCCAGGGCAGCGATCACCAATGCCGCGCCGGCCCGCAGATCGCAGGCCTGGATGGGCGCACCGGTGAGATGGTCCACGCCCTCCACCACAGCGGTCTTGTCGTCTACCTGGATGCTGGCGCCCATGCGCTTGAGCTCATCCACATAGCGGTAGCGGTTGTTCCAGACGCTCTCCGTCACCAGGGAAGTGCCCTCCGCCAGGCAGAGGACGGTGGTGATCTGGGGCTGCATATCTGTGGGGAAGCCCGGATAGGGCATGGTTTTCACATTGGCCTTCTGCAAGGGGCCGCTGCGGCGGACCAGAAGGGTGTCCTCCCGCTCCTCTACCTCCACGCCCATCTCCACCAGCTTGGCGGTGATGCAATCCATGTGCTTGGGGATGATATTCTTCACCAGGATCTGGCCGCCGGTGGCAGCCACGGCGGCCATATAGGTGCCTGCCTCAATCTGGTCGGGAATGATGGCGTAGCTGCCGCCCCGCAGGCGGTCCACGCCCTGAATTTTAATGGTGTCCGTGCCGGCACCCCGGATGTTGGCGCCCATCGAGTTGAGGAAGTTGGCCAGGTCCACGATATGGGGCTCCTTGGCAGCGTTCTCGATGACGGTGTTGCCTTCCGCCCGGACGGCGGCCATCATGATATTCATGGTAGCGCCCACGGAGACCACATCCAAATAGATGTTGGCGCCCTTGAGGCGGCCGGTCTCCGTGGAAGCGTTGATGAAGCCGCCCTCCACCATGACCTTGGCGCCAAGCGCGGTAAAGCCCTTCACGTGTTGGTCGATGGGGCGCACCCCGAAGTTGCAGCCGCCGGGCATGGCAACCTCCGCCTGGCCGAAGCGGCCCAGGAGAGAACCAATCAGATAATAGGAGGCCCGCATCTTCCGGGCCAACTCATAGGAGGTTCGGGTGGAGCGGATGCGGCTGGCGTCGATCTCCACTGTATGGCGGTTGATGACGCGGATGCCGGCACCCAAATGCTCCAGAATCTTCAGGGACAGCGTCACATCGGAGATCTGGGGGATATTTTCGATCCGGCAGACCCCGTCCACCAGCAGAGCGGCGGGAATGATGGCAACGGCGGCGTTTTTGGCGCCGCTGATCTCTACTTCACCAAACAGGGGATGACCACCCTGTACAATATACTTTGTCAAAGTCGATACCCTCTCTTCAAAAGGCGCTTTCTTTTGTGGCGGCACCTGTAATTTCTATGAAACAGTGTGCCCGGCCCGTGCCGCTTCATACCCGCTAAAGACCTGCGAAACCGGAGAAATTTTCCGGATGGGGAAGCTCACACACCCAAACTATACCATATCCCCGCGCAAAATGCAAACCCTTCCTGCGAGCCGGACGGGTTCCGCGTCAAAATTCGTCAAAATTCCAAAGCCGCCGACGGCTGAAAACAGCCGCTTCAGGCCGAATCGCGGCGCACAGGCGGAGAAATTTGGAAACAAATTATCTGCCCGGCAGGGCTCCAGTTACTCAGCCGGAGGAGACCGCGCCGGTGTAGCAGTTGACATAATAATCAGCCGTATCCGTAGAAACGCACCAGGCGGGCACCAGGGCCATAGGAGTGGCTGTGGTGCTCTGCAGCTCATAACAGAGGTACAGGTCCGTCACGGCAGTGACCACCGCGCCGCTCTGAACGGTGCCGAGGAAGGCATTGAGGGCATCCAGAGCGGACAGGGCACCGTTCCCATTGGCGGTCTGTCCCGCCTGGGGCAGGTGGGTACCGCTGACGGAGGCCACCCGCCCGCCGGAGATGGAGAAGGAGACGGTGCAGTTGACCACCGGGGCCCCGTCGTAGGTCTGGACCGCGGAGGCGCTGCCGTCCTCCCCATCCAGGGAGAAGGCGAGGGCTTCGTAGTGGAACGCACGGCAGAAGGCCCGGCACAGGGCGTCCGCTGTCTCGCCGCTCTGTTCGATCACCACGTCAAAGGTGCCGTCGGACCGGAAGACAGCGCTGCCGTTTTCGCTTTGATAGGTGGTGACGCCGCCGCCACCATCAGACATGACCAGCTCATCTCCCAGGAGAAAGCCGGCCAGCTTCTCATCCTCGTCCGGGTCCCTGGACAAGGTCAGGCCGGCGGGCGGTGTGGCGCCGGGGATAATGCCGTCATCCAGAGAGACACCCTCCGCCGCGAACAGCTGCACCATCTGCTGACGGGCCTCTGCCTGGGCGGAATAGCCGGTGGTCAGCCGTACTCCCAGCAGGCCCAGGAGGCAGAGATTCATCAGAGCCAGGATCAGAATGATGATGTTTTTCAGACGGAAGCTCTCCATCCGTCGGACCTCCTTTCCACCGCCGGAGCGGCTTGTATCCGCTGCACTCAGTCCGCCAGCCAGCTGGCGGATACCGAGTCTCCGCCGCCGTCGGCATAGCCCACAGACAGCTCTGTGCCGGGATGCTCCGCTGCAATGGCCAGCGTCTGCCGCAGCGGCAGCAGGAGCGACGTCTCCCCGGCGGTGCTGTACTGCCGGAACCGCAGGGTGAGGCGGGTGACGCTGGTGCCGGAGAGCGTGATCTCGGCGGCGTGTCCGCCGTCAGAGAAGCGAATGGGGACACCATCGATCTGATATCCGAACAGAAGCTGGGTGGTGTCCCCGCCCTGACTGACGGACTCCAGATACAGCCTTGCCTCGCCGGAGCGGTCCTCTGTCAGCTGTTCCAGCAGGATACTGGCACCCAGCACGGCTTCCGCCGCAGTGGGGACCTCCTCCTGTGCGGAGATCTCCAGCGTAGCATCTGTTCCGCTGCGGTAGGTGATCTCCCCGGAGGGACGGATGTGAAGGGAGCGATCGGCTTCGACCTCGGTGATGACCTCCGTGCCGTCGGCCTCCGCATAGCGCTCCCGCGTGTTGATGTTGAAGCCGAAAGCCGCCAGCAGCCAGTCCGTGCCGGAGATGGATGAAGCGGCAGAGAGGACCGGCAGCTGCGGTAACTCCGTCGGCAGGATGGAGAGGGGAAACAGCTTGCCGTATAGCGG
The DNA here is from genome assembly GCF_000469445.2 of Oscillibacter sp. KLE 1745. Lineage (NCBI taxonomy): Bacteria > Bacillati > Bacillota > Clostridia > Eubacteriales > Oscillospiraceae > Oscillibacter > Oscillibacter sp. KLE 1745. The sequence continues at coordinate 24,550 of NZ_KI271726.1, forward strand.
CTCCATCTCCACAACCTCAAAGGCGAAGGAGACGCTTCCCATGCCGGACTGGCTCACTGCCTCTGTAAGAGAATCTATGGAGAGGGCGGTGGAGGCGACGGTGCCGGTGAGGACGGTATCAGCACCGTCCCATACATAGAGATGGACGGAGCCGTCCGCCCCTGCGGCCAGCAGCAGACAGCGGGCATTTCCCTCCAACGCGGTGCCCTCTGCACCGGTGAGCTCGGCAAGCACCTGGAGGGGCAGGGGATTCAAAAAATCAAAATAGATGGAAGGGCCCGAGAGGGCACCCCGAAAGGCATCCGTTGTAGAAGGAGCAAGGTGCTGGACGGAGCCCAGAGCCTCCCGCAGGCCCAGGGCGGAGAAGCCGTCACTGTTGGTAGTGAAGCCCAGGCTGCCATACCGGCCGTAGGAGTCCGTGAGGACCACCCGTACCGGAGCGGGAAACTCCCGCAGCCGGGAGGGTGAGCCCTCGCCGGTCAGCCGCTCCAGATAGAGCGGGTCCTCCGACGTGCCCAGATTGTACAGCTGCAGCTGGGCGAACAGGAGCACCGCCGAGACGGACAGAAGCGCGATGGCGATGTTCTGGATGAGGTTGCGGCGCCTGCGCCGGGCCGTTTGATCCATGGGCAGCCTCCTTTCAGCGGTTTTGCGGATGTGACTTTCTCAGATGGGGTTGGAGGGCCCGCCGATGGGCAGCGTCAGCCGGATGGTGGTGCCGGGGCCCTCGTGGGGCGCCAGGGCGATGGTGCCGTGGTGGCGCTGGACGATCTCCCTGGCGATGGAGAGACCCAGGCCCGTGCCGCCGGACTCCCGGGAACGGGCCTTGTCCACCCGATAAAAGCGGTCGAAGATCCGGTCCCGATCCTTCTCTGGGATGCCGATGCCGTCATCGCAGACCTCCATCCAGACCTCCGCCTCTGTGGAGCCGGCGGTGATGGCGATGTGCCCGCCGTCGGGCGTATATTTGACGGCATTGCCGATGACGTTCATCATCACCTGCTCCAGCCGGCTCCGGTCCCCCACGATCAAGGGCAGGCTCTCCGGCGGAGTATAGGTCAGCGTGTGCCCGTGCTGCTTGGCGGCCAGGGCATTGGCACGGGTGACGCTCTCAATGGCGTCCCCGAAAGGAAAGCGGGAGAGCACCAGCTCCGCATTGCCCGCATCCAGGCGGCTGAGGGTCAGCAGATCCTGAACAATGTGGGTCATGCGGTCCGTCTCCGTGATGATGATGTCCAGAAAGCTGTTGGAGGTCTCCACAGGGATGTCCCCCTCCGCGTCCCGCAGGGTCTCGGCATAGCTGCGGACGTTGGTGAGGGGGGTGCGCAGCTCGTGGGAGACATTGGCCACGAACTCCTTGCGCCGCTCCTCGTTGCGGTGCTGCTCCGTCACGTCATGAAGCACCACCAGCACGCCGCCGCTGGCCTGGTCGGAAAACGGCGCCAAAAACAGCTCCAGCGTCCGGTCCCCCACCTCCATCTCCGCCTCGGCGTAGTTGGGTCTTTGGAGGGCCAGGGTCTCCTGGAAGGGATAGACCTGACCGAAGAGGGTATCGTAGGTAGTGCCCTCCGGCACACTGCGATGGAGCATATTGGTGGCGGCGGGATTGCAGTGGATAAGGAGGCTGTCGTGGTCAAAGGCCACCACGCCGTCGGTCATGTGGAGGAACAGGGTGTCCAGCTTGTTCCGCTCGTTCTCCACGGCGGCCAGCGTGGCTTGAAGGACATCAGCCATCTCGTTGAAGGTGCCCGTGAGGATGCCGATCTCGTCAGTGGACTCCACGGGGAGCTGGCTGTCAAAGTCTCCCGCGGCCACCCGCTCTGCCCCGGCGGTGAGCTTTTCGATGGGGCCCACCATGGTCTTGGACAGCAGGAAGCTCAACAGGACAGAGATCAGCAGGCCGATCACCAGCGCCTGCATGATGATGAGGAAGAGCTGGGAGTTCAGGTCCGTCACTGTGTCCTTGTTGTCCAGGATGTAAATGATGTAGGCGTTTCCGCCCCCCATGATGGGGATGGCTGCGTCCATATAGTCGGCGGTGATGTCGCTGCGGTCTCCCACCAGGGTGCTGTCGCCCTGAGCCACGGCATTCCGGGCGGTCAGCAGGTTGGCGGTCTGCTCCCGGGGGAGCTCTGACGCCTCTGCAGACCCGTCCAGGTAGGTGCCGCTCTGCCCATCCAGGATGAAGTAGTTCCGGGTGCGGTAGTCGATGCCCAGGGAGCCGGCCCGGCCCTCCAGCATCTCCTTGATGCCGGCGGCGCCGTCCGGTTCGGCCGCCCGGGCCCGGAGGGTGGAGACATAGCCGTCGCTGTCGTCGCTGAACACGGCGCTGATCTGCTCGTAAAAGGTGTCGATATAGAAGCTGGAGACGCTGGTGGTCAGGAACGCACCTACCACCGCCATCAGCGAGGTGATGAGCAGCAGCAGAATCAGCATCAGCTTCATGTGCAGGCTGCGGAACACGGCGAACACCTTCTTTCCTTAGAGAATGGGGGGCGGAGTCATTTCACGGAGAAGTAGTAGCCGGCGCCCCGGCGGGTGAGGATGAAGACAGGATTGGCGGGGTCGGCCTCGATCTTCTCCCGCAGGCGCCGGACCGTCACGTCCACGGTCCGCACGTCGTCGCCCACATAGCCGTAGTTCCACACCTGCTCCATCAGGTCGATGCGGGAGTAGACCTTGTTGGGATGGCTGGCCAGAAAGGTCAGCAGCTCATACTCCCGCTGGGTCAGGTCGATGGCCTTACCGGCCCGGAAGACCTGGTGGCTGTCGGTATTGATAGACAAATCCCCGGACACGGGCATGGCGGAGGCCGCGGCAGAGGCGGCAGCCGGCGGCGTCATGGTGGTCCGCCGGATGTTGGCTCCCACCCGGGCCACCAGCTCCCGCATAGAGAAGGGCTTGGTGATATAGTCGTCGGCACCGATCTCCAACCCCAGGACCTTGTCCGCCTCCTCCTCCCGGGCGGTGAGGATGATGACGGGAACGCTGCTGCCCTGGTCCCGCAGGGCGCGGCACACGTCAAAGCCGTTTTTCTTGGGCAGCATTACATCCAGCAGGATCAGGTCCGGATTGGCGGATACCGCCTGAGCCAGGCCGTCCTCTCCGTCATAGGCCTCCAGCGTCTGATAGCCCGCCCGCTGGAGATTGAACCGCAGGATGTCCACGATATTCTTCTCGTCCTCCACGATCAGGACGGTTTTCGGATCGCTCATGGCAGAGTCTCCTCTCAAAGATTCAGAAGCACTTTTGCCTTCAGCACGGCGGCGATGGTCTTGCTGTCCTCGATCTCCCCGTCCATGACGCGGTGGACCATCTCATTGAAGGGAATGCGCTCCACATTCAAGAATTCATCCTCGTCCAACTGCTGGGACTCCATGTGCAGGCCCTTTGCCAGGAAGAGGTACAGCCGCTCACTGAGACAGCCGGGGGAGGGCAGGGTCACGCCCATGGGCAGGAAGGTGTCCGGCACGGCACCGGTCTCCTCCTTCAGCTCCCGCAGGGCACCGGCCACCGGGTCCTCGCCCGGCTCCAGCTTTCCGGCGGGGATCTCCAGCAGCGTCTTTCCGATCACATAGCGGTACTGGGTGACGGTGAGCACATTGTTCCGGTCGTCCAGGGCCAGAATGGCCACGCCGTCCACATGCTCTACTACCTCGCGGAAAGAGGTCCTGCCGTTCGGCAGCTGCACCTGGTCCACGTGCAGGCTCAGGAAGCTTCCCTGGTACTTTTCCTCCCGGCTGAGGGTCTTCTCCGTCAGATCCGCAGTCTGATTCATATAGCATTCCACCTTGTGTCTATTTTTTGTATATTCAGGACATACTCAATCACTTTATTATAGCATATCCTCCAGAAAAAGCCAACTGTGACTTTCTCTTGAAGATGCGGGGAAAATATGGTATTATAATAAAACCTTCCAGGAAAGAGGTGAGCCCCACGGAGAAGAAGGGAATCAAGATCGCGGCCCAGAACCGCAAGGCCTTCCACGACTACTTCGTGGAGGACCGGTACGAGGCGGGCATCGAGCTTGCGGGCACGGAGGTCAAGTCCATCCGGGCCGGAACGCTGAATTTGAAGGACGCCTACTGTACGGTAAAGGATGGGGAGCTGTTCGTCCATGGGATGCACATCTCCCCCTATGAGAAGGGCAACATCTTCAACCGGGACCCGGTGCGCTCCCGGCGGTTGCTGATGCACAAACGAGAGATCCGCAAGCTCCATGCCCTGGTGAAGCAGGACGGCTATGCCCTGGTGCCCCTGTCCGTCTATTTTAAGGATTCCCGGGTGAAGCTGGAGATCGGCCTGTGCCGGGGCAAGAAGAACTATGACAAGCGGGCGGCTGCCTCCCAGCGGGACGCCAAGCGGGAGATTGACCGCACCCTAAAAGAAAGGAATCGATGATATGTCTGACATGACGAACCCTATTGTCACCATCACCATGGAAAACGGCGCTGTGATGACCGGCGAGCTATACCCCGCCAAGGCTCCCAACACGGTGGCCAACTTCATCTCCCTGGCAAACAAGGGCTTTTATGACGGCCTGGTCTTCCACCGGGTCATCCCCGGCTTCATGATCCAGGGCGGCTGCCCCGACGGCAACGGCATGGGCGGCCCCGGCTATGACATCCGGGGCGAGTTCTCCGGCAACGGCTTTGCCCAGAACGACCTGAAGCACACCACCGGCGTGCTGTCCATGGCCCGGGCCATGCATCCGGACTCCGCCGGCAGCCAGTTCTTCATCATGGTGGCCCCGGCGCCCCATCTGGACGGGCAGTACGCCGCCTTCGGCCAGGTGACCGGAAACGTGGAGGAGGCCATCCGCATCTCGGAGGTCCCCACCGACTGGAACGACAAGCCCAAGACACCGGTGGTCATTCAGAGCATTCGGGTGGACACCCAGGGCGTGGACTATCCGGAGCCTGAAAAGCGCTGAGAGGGGGAGAGCCCAATGAAGACGGCCATCATCACCGGCGCGTCCTCCGGTCTGGGACGGGAGTTTGCCCGCCAGCTGACGGACATATTCCCGGAGATTGAGTGCTGCTGGCTCATTGCCCGCCGGGAGGACCGGCTGGAGGAGATCGCCCGGGAGATGGTGGGGGTGGAGACGGTCTGCCTTCCCTTGGACCTGTGCGATTCCATGTCCTTTACCACCCTGCAGGAAAAACTGGCGGCGGAGAAACCGGAGGTGGCGATCCTCATCAACAACGCCGGCTGCGGTTACCTGGGCCGGATGGGGGAGACGGAGACCGCTGTCCAGACCCGGATGGTAGATCTGAACGTCAGGGCCATGACGGCGATGACGAACCTGGTCATTCCCTATATGCCGGCGGGGGGACGCATCCTCAACACGTCTTCCATCGCATCCTTCTGCCCCACGCCCCGGATGACGGTGTACGGCGCTAGCAAGGCGTATGTGTCCTCCTTCACTGTGGGCCTCAGTGAAGAGCTGAAGCGAAGGGACATTACCGTTACGGCGGTGTGCCCCGGCCCCATGAAAACGGAGTTCCTGGACGTGGGCAGCATCACTGGCCGTTCCCCGGCCTTTGAGTACCTGCCTTACTGCGACCAGGTGCGGGTAGCGGCGGGCGCGCTGCGGGCCGCCAAGGCGGGCAGGACTATGTACACGCCGCGGCTGTTCTACAAATTCTACCGGCTGCTGGCCAAGGTCACGCCAGTGAAGATGATGGTAAAATTTACCAAAACGTGAAATGTCATGGAATTGTAACACATTCCGACAGCGGGATGTGTTACAATCTCCATTGGTATCCTGCCAGATATCCCAGAAAGGCCCCCGGCATGGAGATGCGAATCGCAGGCTCCCATCACAAACCAGCGAAGCGTTTGTGATGGGAAGTGGAGGGACAACGGAGCATTGCGAGCTCTCGGTGCAGCCGGGAGCGGGTAGAGCACAGTCTGTCCCGACGACAGGGGGGTGTACCGGTTTCGACGGGGGTATGGAGGCGGGACCAGCGGGCGGCGGCGCCTGACCGCCATAAAACGGGCAATTTATAAATCAAATAACAACAGACAAGTTGCTATTGCTGCCTAATTAAAGGCGGCCGTCTGAACCGGAGTGGCCACAGGCCGGGGAAGGCGTCGTTGATGTGGCGTCCGTGCGGCGGGGAAGAGTTGCCCCGCCCACGCATGATGACTCTCACCTGACCGGACGGCGTGACGGCTTGCCGTCCGGAAGGGGAACAGGGAGAAAGACTCCCGCAATAACCGTCTGCGCCCGGAGAAAGTCCCGTTAAAGTGCTTTCGGACAGGGGTTCAACTCCCCTCACCTCCACCATCGGAGTATCCTTTGGGGTACTCCGATTTTTTATTGCCAATTTGTAAATTTTCTCATGTTGTTGCACAGGAATGTGCAACTTTTGTTGTTTGGGAACCTGTATGCAGAAGGACTTGTTCCTTACTACATACAGGAGGGCTATCTATGACCGAAGAAAATTACAACTACCGAACCAGTCAGAAACTGCTTCGCAACCAGTTTCCCGGCAAAGGAAAGTTAAAAATCCCCATCATTCCTAAGTTCCAAGAAAGTCCCGGAGACTTCGATGATCTTTTGTTGATCGGTTTTGACAAAACCCATTTGGAGGACCAGAATCACCTAGACCGCATGGTACACTTCTTCCTATATGACTATCGCTTTGAGAGGGTCTGGAAGAACCCGGACAATGACATTGAAAAACTCTCCCGCTACCGCGCGGTGCTGTCGCCGGATTTCAGTATGTACCTGGAGATGGCGCCTGTTATGCAACTTTACAATGTATTTCGTAATCGCTGGTGCGGCGCTTACTGGGCATCCAAAGGGCTCCGGGTCATTCCGACTGTCAACTGGGGAGATGAATCCACGTTTGATTTCTGCTTTGAAGGGATTGAAAAAGGAAGCGTTGTTGCTGTCTCCACTTATATGGCCTCAGAGCATGACAACCGCTGCGACCAGAAAGAATGGTTCATGGCAGGATACAACGAGATGCTGCGGCGCATTGAGCCGGAAAAAATTATCTGTTATAATACACCGTTTCCCGAAATGCAGGGCAACATTATCCATGTGGATTACGAACGCAGTTCTTGGCGGTATATGAACTATGAACGAAGTTTCCATCGTGAAGATTTGGATGCCTTTAAAATTGGCGGCACATCCAGTAATAATCGTGATACAATAGAGCCGTACCTAATTGGAAAAGGTGGAGGAAGCGTCTACGGCGGAGAAATCAAACCGTCAAAACCAGAGGATGAGCGATTCTGGGGTGAGCCGGGCGAAACAAAATATACCTATACAGCAAAAGGTGAGCTTATTGAAACGCTGATTGGTCCTGACGGAAAAGCATATTTGGAAATTCACCATACAAACCATGGTTTCCCCAAGTATCATGAAGTTCCACACCAACATAGCATCATATGGGATCAGTCAGGCTTTCACTTCGGCAAAGAACAGACTACCAAGTGCTTTTTATACGGGAGGGACACCAACATGGCAACATGGGTCGGCACAAACAGCCTTGAAGATAATAGGTTTAAAACAATCAGTGATTTCAAGCAGTGTATGCGGCGCGGTGGCGAAGTCCAGTTCGAGTGGAATGGCATGCTGTACTGCTGCTTTGGCTGTATTTCTCCTGCGGCAGATGCAGCGCCTAAAATGGTGATTTGTCAGGCTGGCTCTGTGGAAGTAAACACTCGTACTGAGAAATGGTGTGATACTGCCGACGAAATTCTGGAGTATATGGTTGGTGGTGATCGTCTGCGTGATGTAATCACGCAAGTGAAAGTGTGGGAGCGTACAATTTAAGATGAAGCCTTTTGCCGACTGCTTACAAACCATTGGTATTACTGGATTTTTCCAAGTCCTATAATTACACTCGGACCAAACTAAAGCTGCACCAGCCTCTGGCTGGTGCAGCTTTAGTTTGGGAGCAAAGACGGGGCGGGATCAACAGGACAGCGCACCGCAGTGCGCAAAAAACATTCGGGGGGAATGTTTTTTAGTCCGCGGGTAGATTTCCGCTACCTTCACCAAGTTGAAAGCTACATTTTAGTCTATGGAAAAAGGCTGAGACGTAGCTTTTCTTTCATACAGATTTATTAATAAAAACCTCCATGTTATACTGCTCATGAGCACACGAGTAGAAAACATAGAGATTTTGTGATGTCTGGAAATGTCATTGAGATACCGCGAAGTAAAAATCTCGTACCTATTTGGATTCATCAGCTTAAAGTAGCCGCTTATTGCTGGGTCAACATCAGCCATGAGGAACAGTAAACCCGTTTTTGATTTCATTTAAATACAATTTTCTGTTTGTACAGCCTATGGACAGAATTGTCCATTTACTTTTCGTTTTTATCCATGTATCTTAACATCAGAGAGAAAAAGGAGGCGCTCTATGTGAAAACTACTGGAGAAAAAATCAAGTCCCTTCGTATTGCTCTGGGGTTAAGTCAAGAACAGCTGAGTGAGACTATTGATGTTGCGCATAAGTCAATTTATCGTTACGAAACAGGAAAATCCTTGCCCGATACGACTACCCTGGTGAAATTAGCAACTTATTTTGATGTTTCGACAGACTATTTGCTTGGATTATCCGGTTTAAAAAATCAGAGCAAAGAAGAATACGGAAAGATTCGTCAATCTGGAAAGTATAACGAAATATATAAGCACTACCTTCAGAGCAGAGAGTTACATGATTTTAATAACAATGAGACATACTTTTGGATCTTTTCAACACGGCAGGATGGGGAGATTATATATGGCGGACAGACCGAGTGGTGTGGCTGGACAGACGAAACTAAAACAGTTGAGATTCGAAAGCTGAGGCCAGTTATTCCCGAGATTGCATATAAATGGTGCTGTCAGCTTTATTCCAAACCAATGATTATATCCAGTGAATACGATGCAGCGGTCTTTCGCATTTTTGGAGGGCAGGCTATTATCAGTCAAGAAATCTGCGATACATATTTTCCGGAATTGGTAGAGTTTCAAGGTCCTAACCCTCAATATAATCTCGACACCCTGGAACCCCCTTTTTAAATTTGGAATTTCCGTCTCCGAAAAAATATCAACAATAAATATCGGTTTTAACCGTCCTCTGCAGTCCCACGTCCTTTGTTTTTCAAGGGATGTGGGATTTTTTTACTCTCTCAACGATTTGCTCCGGGCATCATAGGTGATGTTGAAGTCTTTACTAACGTTTCCTTTACCGCTGTGTGCAATGATTTTACACGTAAATTGCACACGGAAGTGCACACGAAAAACCGGCTCAATCGTCCGGCATGAGGCTTTCAATATAGTTCTCTGTTTTCTGGTCGTACTCCGCTTCTTTCTCTTTGATGGTGTGTTGATACGTCGTTTTCAGCATATTGTTTGTGGCGTGTCCCATGCGCTTCATGGAGTATTTGTCCGGAACACCAACGGCCAGCATAGCGGAGGCATTGACGTGGCGGAGGTCGTGGAAACGGAAGTGTGGGACACCGCTTTTCTCGCAGATGCGGGAGAACCCGGAGTAGATAGATTTCCCGGTCATGTTGACAATGCGGTCTCCGCTGCGGGGCTGCCGGTCCAGCAGTTCCCGGATGTAGGCCGGGATATGGAGCGGTCTCGTCCCGCTGTATGTTTTTGTGCCTTTTTGGGTGGGGCCATCCTCTCCCAAAACGATTGCCCGACGGATTTTCAGAGTGTCGCCATCAATGTCCCGCCATTCCAGACCTAGTATCTCAGACTGCCGGAGGCCCAATCAGACCGCCAGCATGATCGGCAGCTCGTACTTTGTGCCCCTGCATCCCTTCAGTATGGCCCGTATCTCTGATGGGATTTGTATTTCCGCTTTGACTTTACTTGGCAGCGTGGTCCGCAGCGTCACGGAGGGCCTGTACTCTTTCAGGACGGCGCTCAACAGGCCGTGGGCGTTCGCCACCGTCTTTGGGGAGTGGTCTTTCGCCAGCTGATTCACCCACCGCTGAATCTTTTCCTGCGTGAGATCGTTCAATTGGACACCGATGATGTCCTCCATGCGCTTTTTCGTGCGCTTGTAACCCAGGACGGTGGACGGGGACAGGATAGAGGATTTGCTTTCGATGTAACGGTCTACAGCGGCGCCAACGGTCATTTTCCATGGGGATCTGTTTTCCTCCATGATCTTTGTTTTCAGACCAGCGGCCCAGTATTCTGCCTCCTCCTTTGTGGGGAAGGTGCGCCCTACTCGTTTCCCGTCTACCAGCACCTGAATGCGCCAGTTTCCGGACGGGAGCTTCTTCGGCTCCGGCAGTCTCATAAATACACCTCCTAAGAGTACGCTGTAAGGAGAGACCTGACGGCGGTTTTTTATTGGGCGAGAAGGGCTTCTGCTTTTTGCGTATAAACGCCGAAGCAGGCAGAAACGGCTTCATCGCTGTACTCGACAATCGGATTTTCGGTAGTGGCTGTCTCGATGTTTAGATTGACAATTGTGGGAGTTTCTCCGTCCCCCCAGTAACATTGCACACGCCCGTTCGCCATTTCACCAGTGGAGAGATTCGCCGAGTAAGAATAGTAACCGCCAAGACCCCAGGACTGCCAATCTTCAAACTCATAATCTTCGGCATACTTACAATATCCGATCCACTCGACGGAATACCCAAGGGGGAAGTACCCAGCAGCTTCCAGATAATCGTCCATATAGGAAGCAACATCTTCGCATAGCTCGGTTTTTGCCTGCTCCTGATCGATTCTCAAATATGCATCTTCCAAGGTAGAAGGATTTTCATAGGACATAGAAGACACGAAGACAAAAAATGCAATTCCAAAGAATACCAATAAACCAATCAAACATCCAGGCTTCTTTTTTGGTTTTGCTGGGGTTCTGTCCTTCCATCCGCATTTTGGACACGAGTTTGAATTTCCAATCTCTTTCCCACAGTTTGGGCAATACATAACGGCCTCCCACTTTGTGCGTTGTCTGTTTTAGATAAATCCTTTTTCTTGCAAATCAGACTCGTTTAACAGAATTTTCCCGTTTTCAACTTTTACTTGAATTCCGTCATAGGTTCCAGATTTGGGATTGCTCATGAAATTGTTGGGGATGGAAGGCATGCAATACTGGAGAATTTCAATATCGGAAACTTGCGCAGATGCAGATTGACCCGACATGATTTTTTCAATTCCAATTTTGGATGCAACCTTATTTAAGGCGCTGATTTCAACCCATTTTTCAACCGCTTCAACTTCTGTATTGGCATTTACGCCATCAACGTATTCCTGCTCCGGTGTTTTTCCTTCTGAAATATCAACATGAGAAATAATGTTTTCATTAGAAGAAGATGCTCCAGAGGTCTGTCCCGAAGTATCATTGCTGCTCAGCACAACTGTATTTGTCTTTCCGTCCCAGGAAACGGAAAGGCCAAGTGCCTCTGCAAGAGCGCGAACCGGGAGATAGTTGGTTCCGCCAAACATGAATGGCTCCACAGAATTCCCCTGCGCATCTTTCAAATCCAGTTTCTTCCCGTCCAGAGTTACGCTGATATTTTTGTACTCCAACTCTCTTGTCACTGTTCCAACAGTTGCATAAGCAGTTCCGACCAAAGAAACGAGCAACAACATAGTGACCATTCCGGCAATAAAACTCTTCTTGTTTTTCATTTCTCTTCCTCCTAAAATGACCGCCTATTGGCGGTTTTTTCATTTTGTACCTGCTCTCTCATTGCAAACATATAATCCCGCAATGCTCCCAAGCTGTAAAAAACAGGTATTGATTTTGTTCCATGCTGTAACTTCCATTAATTCTCGAAACCAGAGTTTGTTTTGATAGCATCGGGAGTGTATTGAGTATGGCCCAAAAACGATTCGAATTTTTTGACGGGGATCAGGTTTAACGATACCTGATAGGCAAGGAAGATGTCTCGTTTCCGCAACGCCTCCAAAAAATATGTATGCGAGAGAGGCCATTCCGTATCGTCGATCCCCTCTGCTGTGTAATTGTAGAGCTTTGCAATAACGGGATTGAATATCTCCGAAGATATCCGGTACATCTCTTGCAGAAGACGATTATTTGTCAACTTTAAAAGTTCATCATGGAATAGCAATTCGAGATTTTGAGCTTCTGAAACGGGAACAGGCTTCATTTTTCGAACGACAAGAAGATGGCTGTTAATTTCCTCTAAATGCTGAATATCTTCATCCGTGGCATTTTGAATGGCGTCTCTTAATACAAGAAATTCCATTTGGTTTCGGAAATCAACGATCTCTCCCCATGAGATGCCCTCCAGTTTGATTTTAAAATTAAGAGGCATGGATATAGAAATCTCTCCCGGATCTGCCACAAATGTCCCGCTCCCCTGCTTCGTTCGCAGGACAGTTTGGGATTCCAGAAATTTGAGCGCTTCACGAACAGGCGTGCGGCTGATTTGGAGCATGGCGCATAGCTCGGCTTCGGTTGGAAGGCGATCACCAGCTTTCAGCCTTCCGCCATAAATTTCTCCAGCGATATAATCTACGACTTTTTTCATCGCAGAAGGCGGGGAGGGTGCTTTTTTGCTTTGGACTCCATCATATTCCATCATATAGTGACCACCTCAGAAACCATAAAAGTACAATGCGGAAAAATAGACACTTGTATTATAGCAAGCGTTTTTTTCCTTGTCAAAAAGATGTGACGTAGCTAAAGTACCAAAATTAATCATACAAATTATAGAGATTTGACAATTTACTTGTATGATAAATAATGCTATATATTAATATAAAAGCAGGAATTAGACAATAATTCCTGAAAAAACGTAGAATTCATAATACAATTAAGAAGGGGGGATTGAATAGATAGCAGAATTCAGCAAAGGCATACGATAGATATTTATGGATGGGTGTTTGGAACGAAAGGAGATTTATCATGAAGAAAAAAATGATGGCACTATTGCTTACGGTTTCTGTTATTTGTGGGATACTGTCCGGCTGCGGAGGGGCTCCTTCGTCTTCCGCGTCTTCTGAGGACGGGCTTCCGACTTATGACCTAAAAATGACTGCGGGCATCACGAAAGATCAGCCGCATGGTCTGGCCGCTCAGTGGATGATTGATGAAATTTATGAACGCAGTAACGGCCGCATTAAAATTACGCTGTACGACAACAACACACTGGGTACCGAGCGCGAATGCGCTGAGGGCGTCCAGACCGGAAATTTTGATTTTGCGATTGTGAATATGAGCGTCATGAGCAACTTCATCCCGGAGTTTGGCGTATTCGATCTGCCCTATATTTTCGAGAGCCAGGAGCACGCCGACAATGTTTTCCTGGGCGAGATCGGACAAGAATACCTGGATATGTGTGAATCCGTAAACCTGAAGGGGCTGTGCACGTATGAGTCGGGGTTCCGGTGCCTGACTAACAGCAAGCGTGACGTCCGCTCCGTGGAGGACGTGAAGGGCCTGAAGATCCGGGTGATGGAGAACGACATTCACGTTGCGCTGTGGCAGGCTCTCGGCGCAGATGCAGCTCCCATGGCCTGGGGCGATGCGTTTACCGCCATGCAGCAGGGCGCGTTGGATGGCCAGGAGAATCCGCTCGTCCTGCTGGAGACTAACGGCGTTCCTGAAATCAATAAACACGCGACAAAGACCGAACACATTTATAACTGCACGATCACGTTGATGTCCCAGAAGCTGTGGAATGAGATGAGCGAAGAGGACCGCAACCTGATTCAGGAAGTTGCCGCGGAGTCCGCCGTAAAGCAGCGGGAGATCTGCCGCGCAGAATATGACCGTGTTGTCAAGTGGGAGCAGGAAGAGATGGGAATGACCATTCTGGATGTGGACGATAAGCAGGAGTGGATTGATGCGACTCAGCCTGTCCGGGATGAGTATGGCGCTCAGTTTGCCGATGCGCTTGCCCGGATCGAAGCCGCAAAGTGACGGGAGGATCATCAGCTGTGGATTGGGGAGGCTTCTCCCAATAGAATTTCGTTTGAGGAGTGGAAAGATATGAACAGAGCGATTTCTGTTTTTAAGTTTTCCCAAAAAATCCTCGGGATCATTATCAGCCTCATGCTGATCGGTATGGTCGTGGTAATTTGTATGCAGACATTCTGCCGGACTGTCATATTCCGAAGCATCCCGTGGTCGGAAGAGCTATCCAGATACTTTTTTGTCTGGATTACTGTGTTGGGCTCTTCTCTGGCGATTTCGCAGAAGCTTTTGGTCAAAATCGACGTCATCGACCAGAAGCTCAAAGAGATTACGGTCTGGAAGCTGGAGCACTTTCGTTTGCTGCTGGGGCTTATTATGCAGGTAGTCTACTGCTATTCTGCATGTTTGATGATTCCAGTGGGCGCGTTCCAAAAAAGCGCAGCACTGAAGCTGCCTATGCAGTACATGTATCTTATCATTGCCATTGGATTCTTCTTCTCCATTATGGCAGTCCTTGCGGAATTTGTGTATCTGCGCCGTGGGAAAGACGCGGTTATGAAACAGGCCGCAGAAAAGGAGGCCGCCAAATGATTCTGGAAATGTTGGCGCAGTTTGCTCCGGTAATCCTGATAGTTGTATTTTTACTAGGAATGGTAATCGGCTTGCCTATTACCTGGGCGCTTGGAATTACCACGGTTGTGACCGTGGCAATTGATCCGGGTATTACATTTGCAGTCGTTGGGCAAAAGCTGTTCAGCAGCGCGGATAATTTTGCAATGTTAGCGGTCCCCGGCTTCTTCCTGGCCGGCGACATTATGACGGCGGGCGGACTGTCCAAAAAACTGGTGGAATTTGCGGATTCTCTGGTTGGATGGGTGACGGGAGGCATCTCTCTTGTCGCGATCGTCTCTTGCGCTTTTTTTGCCGCCATTTCCGGTTCCTCTGCCGCAACCACAGCGGCCATCGGCGGCATCATGTATCCGGAAATGGTTAAGCGTGGCTATCCATCCGATTATTCCACTGCCGTGCAGGCGGTGGGCGGCACGTTGGGTATTATTATTCCGCCCAGCATTGTGTTTGTGATTTATGGTAGCACCAACGGCGTGTCCATCAGCAAACTGCTGATGTCCGGAATGCTCCCGGGCATCTTAACGGCCGTCGTTTTGTGCCTATATGGTTATGTGGTGGCGAAAAAGGAGAATTTCCCAAAATCCTTTGACCAGTTCTCCTTGAAGCGGGTGCTCAAAAGCCTGAAGGGCGCGGTCTGGGCCCTGATGATGCCGCTCATCATTCTAGGCGGAATTTATGGCGGAATTTTCACCCCGACGGAATCTGCTATGATCGCCTGCGCTTATGGCCTGGTGGTATCGTTTTTTGTGACAAAGGAACTAACGGTTAAGAACTTTTTTGATGTCGTGTCCAAGACGGCGGCATCCACCGCCAATGTCACAGTCATGTTCCTGGCTGCGCAGGTGTTTGGATTTCTGATTGCCTACTATGATATCACGACCACAATTGCCAACTTTTTTGTGGCGGTTTCTCCCAATTGGATCATTTTTATGGGACTCGTATTCATTCTGCTGACAATTACCGGTATGTTTATGGAGGTCGGCGCCACCAATGTGATTCTGTCCCCCCTGTTGGCTCCGGTTGCCGCAGCATTTGGAATCGACCCGATCCACTTCGGTATGGTCTTTGTGTTCCTACTGGCGCTTGGACAGGCGACTCCCCCCTTCGGGTCCACTATGTTCATCGCCTGCGGCATCAGCGGAGAGCGGGTCGCCGCAGTGATCCGACGCCTGCTGCCTTTTGTCCTGGTTGAATACGCCTGTGCGTTGGTGTTTGCTTATGTACCCTGGTTCTCCACCTTCCTGCCAAGTCTAATGGCATAATTGATGATGTGTTTAGGAGCTAAGACTTATGAAAGTTACGGAAGTTAAAACATTTTTAGTACATGCTGTGCGCCAGAACTGGCTGTTCGTAAAGGTCACAACGGATACCGGTTTAACCGGCTGGGGCGAAGCATCTGTGGAAGCGCAGGAAAATGCGGTGGCCGCCTGCATTGATACATTGGCCAAGCGCAGTGTGATCGGCCAAGACCCATTGAATATCTCAAAAATATGGCGCCAGATGTACCATCAGGGATTCTGGCGGGGTGGATTCATCCATATGTCTGCGATTTCCGGTATTGATCAGGCATTGTGGGATATTGCCGGAAAGCATTACAATGTCCCTGTTTATATGCTGCTGGGAGGGAATGTGCGCGATAAGCTCAAATGCTACACGCATGCACAGACTGGCAAGGAGGCATATCATCTGTGCCATGAGCTTGGTTTTTCTGGTGTAAAATGCTGCTATCGTTATGGCAGGCTGGAAGCGGCTCTGAAGGAGATCCGGGAGGCCATTGGCTTCGATAAGGAGCTCTATGTTGATCAGCATGGGCAGCTTCCCGCGGCGAAAAGTGCGGATCAGATGAAGGCTGCGGCCAAATATGGCGTCGCCTTCTTTGAAGAGCCTGTCGGCCCGGAAAACTTCGAGGAGTATAGACTGATCCGGCAGAACAGCTCCGGGTTGCGGATTGCGGCTGGCGAGAGAATGTATAGCCGGTTTGATATGCGACCGCTTATTGAGAATCAGCTGGTGGATTATATTCAGCCCGACGTCTGCCACTGCGGCGGTATCTCCGAGATTATGCGTATTGCGTCTCACGCCGAAACCTACCACATCATGTTTGCTCCCCATAACCCGAACGGTCCGATCGCCACCGCGGCCAGCATGCAGGTTTCCGCTGCTGCTCATAACTTCGCTCTGCTGGAGTTTTGGTCCGGCGTCCTGAATCGAACGGATATCTTCGATTTGGACCTGGAAATCACGGATGGCTGCTTCAAGGTGCCCACAAAGCCGGGCCTTGGAATTGAAATCCATGAGGAATTGTTGGCACAGTATCCATTCCAGGATACACAGTACATCTGTGACTTCGACGAGGACGGGACGGTGCTGGATACCTGATCGTTTTATTCGAATATTGCTTATCATGCGATAGCTGCCGTGTGATATACCAATTATGGGCTTTGAGGTTTTCAAAGCCCATAATTGGCATCGGCATTGATTTTTGCGGCTTCTGACATTTGAAAATAGAGGAAATCTGATGAATACGTTTTTGGGTATTGAGTTGGGATCCACCCGTATCAAGGCAATGACCATTGATGAAGCCTTTCAAACAGTTTCTGCGGGGAGCTATACTTGGGCGGCCTCATACGAAAATGGGGTTTGGACCTATCCACTGGAGGAGGTGTGGACAGGCTTAAAAACGGCGTTGTCTAACTTGAATCGCCGAGAGAACATTGCGGCCATGGGAATTTCCGCCATGATGCATGGATATTTGGCTTTCGATCGGGACTGGAATCTGCTGGTGCCTTTCCGCACCTGGCAGAACACCAGTACCGGACCAGCGGCCACAGAACTGACAGAGCTGTTCGGCTTCAACATCCCTCAGCGATGGAGTGTCGCACATCTGTATCAGGCAATTCTCAATGGCGAGGAACATGTTTCACAGATCGCCCATATTACTACCCTGGCAGGCTATGTTCACCATATGCTTACAGGTGTCAATGCCGTCGGCATTGGCGAGGCTTCTGGCATGTTTCCGATTGATAGCTCTCGCCTTGATTATGATACAACAATGCTGAAAAAGTTGAACGCTCTTATTGCGGAACGGGAGCTGCCTTGGAAACTGTCTGATCTCTTTCCGCGGGTGCTGACCGCAGGACAGAACGCCGGCTGTCTAACAGAGAGCGGCGCGGCACTGCTGGATGGCCTGCTGCCTCCAGGCATCCCGTTTGCGCCCGCGGAGGGAGATGCAGGGACTGGTATGGTCGCGACCAATGCGGTAGCCCCGCGAACGGGGAATGTTTCCGCTGGAACATCTATCTTCTCTATGGTTGTATTGGAGCGGCCTCTGCGTGCGGTACATCAAGAGATCGATTTGGTGGCTACACCTACCGGGAAGCCAGCGGCAATGGTCCACTGCAATAACTGCACCAATGACACCACGGCGTGGGTAGGGATTCTAAACGAAACAGCGCGGTTGTTTGGGGTGGCTCCGTCTACGGATGAACTATATACAAAGCTCTATAAGAAGAGCCTCGAAGGCGATGCGGATTGCGGCGGAATGCTGGTGTGCAATTACTTGGCGGGGGAAGGCGTGACTCATATGGATGCGGGAAGACCTCTGGTGCTTCGGTATCCCAGCAGCAGATTCACGCTGGCAAATTTCTTCCGCGCCCAGCTTTATGCGACGATGTCTACGCTCAAAATCGGCATGGATATTCTGGCAAGAGAGAATGTCGGAATTGACTCTCTCATGGGTCACGGCGGCTTGTTCAAAACTCCGGGAGTCGGGCAACGGTATATGGCTGCGGCCTGTAATGCGCCTGTGACCTGTATGGAGACCGCCGGTGAAGGAGGGGCGTACGGAATGTCGTTGCTGGCCGCATATATGAGCAGTAAACATGGAGAGGAAACGCTGGAAGAATTTTTGAGTACCCGTGTTTTTTCAAGTGTGTCACGTACTACGCTGGAGCCTGATGCCGAAGACGCGGCAGAGTTTGACCGCTATATCAGGCGATATGAAGCCCTGATAGAAGTGGAACGCATCGCGGTGGAAAAACTTAAGGAGGATCTGTTATGAAACAATATCAATTCTGGTTTATCGTCGGCAGCCAGTTTCTATATGGAACGGAAGTGCTGGACACTGTCGCCAAACGGGCGGCTGAAATGGCGGAGAAGCTGTCCGCGGTATTGCCGTATCCGCTGGTCTACACGGTTACGGCAAAAAGCAGCCAGGAGATCAGCGAGACAATAAAAAAAGCGAACTATGATGAGAGCTGTGCGGGCGTTATTACCTGGTGCCACACGTTTTCGCCCAGTAAGATGTGGATCAACGGCCTGAGCGCACTGCAAAAGCCGTATTGTCATTTGGCTACCCAGTATAACCGGGAGATCCCCAATAAAGAGATCGACATGGATTTTATGAATCTGAACCAGGCTGCTCATGGCGATCGGGAACACGGCTTTATCGCGGCTCGCCTGCGGATGCCCAGAAAAGTCATTGCCGGCTATTGGCAGGACGAGGACGTGCAGAAACGCATCAGCAGCTGGATGAAGGCGGCGGTTGGAGCGGCGGTTTCTAAGGAAATGAAGGTCATGCGCTTCGGCGACAATATGCGGGAAGTGGCTGTTACAGAGGGAGATAAGGTGGCGGTCCAGGCAAAGCTTGGATGGCAGGTGAACACCTGGGCTGTGGGCGACCTAGTTAAGGAAATGCACGGCGTCTCTGAAGAAGAGATCGACACGATGATGTCGGAATATGAGTCCCGCTATGTTATGAAAACGGAGAAGATTGACCATGTTCGCTATCAGGCTCGCGAAGAGATCGCCATTCAAAGGCTGCTGGACCGGGAAAGGTGCAAGGCGTTCACCAATACCTTCCAGGATCTGTATGGCATGGAGCAGCTGCCCGGATTGGCCAGTCAAGATCTTATGTCCAAGGGCTATGGATACGGCGGCGAAGGGGACTGGAAAGTGGCGGCCCTGACCGCTGTTATGAAAGCGATGGGAGAAAACGAGAACGGCGCTTCGACATTTATGGAGGACTACACCTACCATCTGGTCAAGGGGCAGGAATACAGTCTTGGCGCCCACATGCTCGAAGTCTGTCCGAGCGTTGCCGCCGGCAAGCCCTGTATTGAAACACACCCCCTTAGCATCGGCATGAATGAAAAGGATCCCGCCCGCTTGGTCTTCGAGGGGAAGGCGGGAGATGCGATTGTCGTCAGCTTGATCGATATGGGTGGCCGCCTGCGTCTGATCTGCCAGGATATTCATTGTGTCGAACCCATTATGCCGATGCCAAATCTCCCGGTTGCCAGGGTCATGTGGCAGGCGGAGCCATCGCTTACCACCGGCGTGGAGTGCTGGATTACAGCCGGCGGCGCCCACCACACGGTGCTTAGCTATGATGTGACCGCAGAACAGATGAGAGACTGGGCCGCTATGATGGACATTGAGTTTGTTCACATCACAAACGAGACCACCGTTGAAAAGCTGGAGCAAGACCTTTTCCTGGCGGATCTGGCCTGGAAACTGAAGTAAGGGGTATTTCCTATGCTGGAAGAATTAAAGCAACGTGTTTGGGCGGCAAATCAGATGCTGCCCCGATACGGTCTGATCACTTTTACATGGGGAAATGTTTCCGGCATTGACCGAGAGAGAGGATTGGTGGTCATCAAGCCCTCCGGGGTGGCATACGAAAACATGCTGGTTGAAGACATGGTTGTGGTGGATCTGGATGGAAACCGTGTGGAGGGTTGCCGCATGCAGTCCAGCGATACAGACACACACCTGGCGCTTTATCGTGAGTTTCCCGTTCTGGGCGGCATTGTCCATACCCACAGCCAATGGGCAACATCCTTTGCCCAAGCCGGACTCGGAATTCCCGCTCAGGGCACCACACAGGGAGACTATTTCTATGGTGAAATACCCTGCACCCGGAAAATGACGTCTCAAGAAATCGAAACCAGGTATGAACTGGAAACTGGAAATGTGATTATTGAAACGTTCAGAGAGCGTGGAATTGATCCGGCCCAAGTGCCCGCTGTACTTGTTCACAGTCACGGCCCGTTTGCGTGGGGAACGGACCCCATGGATGCGGTCCATAATGCGGTTGTGCTGGAGGAGGTGGCGTTTATGGATTTTCATGCCATGATGCTCGCACCCGGTCTGCCTGCGATGCAGCAGGAACTTCTTGACAAACACTACTTTCGAAAACACGGTCCTGGGGCTTACTATGGACAGAACTGAGGCTGGGGATGGCAAAAAAACTGTTTGGAATTATGCCGGACGGCACGGCTGTGGACCAATATACGCTGACTTGCGGGGAGATGTCGTGTGAGATCATTACTTATGGCGGTGCACTGCGGTCTTTACGTGTTCCGGACCGAAACGGGACGCTCGTAGATGTGGTACTTGGATTTGATTATCTGAGGGACTATCTGGTTCAAGATAAATACATCGGCGCGCTGATTGGCCGTTATGCCAATCGAATCGGCAGCAGTACATTCAGCTTAAATGGGACTAGGTATTTCCTGGCGGCAAATGATGGTGCAAATCATCTCCACGGCGGGCTGCGCGGCTTTGACAAACAGGTGTGGAATGCGGCAGGTGCTTCTGAGGATACCCTGGTGCTGACTCTGAACAGTCCTGATGGTCAGGAAGGATATCCGGGAAATCTGGATGTGCAAGTCACATATCGGCTGGAAGCGCACAGCTTGACGATCCGCTATCGGGCCGTGTGCGACCTCGACACTCCATGTAATTTGACAAATCATACATATTTTAATTTAGGGGGACATCACTCCGGACCAGTAACGTCACAGGTCATACAGCTTTTCGCGGATTGCTATATCCCCACGGATGAGGAGTCGATTCCGATGGGCGTAATTGAGCCTGTGGAGGGGACGCCTATGGATCTGCGCCAACCTACAAGGATCGGTGCGCAAATTGACGGGGCGTTTTCGCAGCTGGTGTTTGCGGGCGGCTATGACCACAACTGGATCACAGCGGATCAAGAAGGGAGCCTCCATCCTGCTGCACAGGCATTCTCTCCGGCAACTGGAATCTCAATGGAAGTGTTTTCGACTCTGCCGGGGATTCAATTCTATTCAGGAAACTATCTGGATGGATGCCCTGTTGGAAAAGAAGGCGCGCCGTATGCCAGACGATGGGGGGGTTGCTTGGAAACACAGATGTTCCCAGATACGCCCAACCGCCCGGAATTCCCGTCCTGCGTATTGAGGGCTGGAGAAGTCTGGGAGCATACCAGTGTATTTAAATTTGGCATCGTGTGAGGTTTTGAGAAGCAAACAGCACCGGGAGATTCCCTGTCCGTCTATCTGTGGAAATGGTCCATGAAGAGATGCCGGAATAGACTATATACATTCGGGGGCGATCATATGAGTGAAAAATCCAAGGTTTATTTTGCAGATTTCCGATGCTTTCCCATGCGGGAGAATCTTCCTCAGAGGCTGGCGCGCCTCATCATGACAGCCGGTTTCGGTTCCATAGATATGGATAACAAATATGTCGCAATCAAGATGCACTTTGGCGAACCGGGGAATCAGGCATATCTGCGGCCCAACTGGGCCAGAGTGGTGGCAGATCTGGTGAAGGATCAGGGCGGGAAGCCTTTTTTGACGGACTGCAATACGCTGTATGTGGGCGGGCGAAAGAACGCTTTGGACCATATCGAGTCCGCATACCAGAATGGTTTCAATCCATACAACACCGGCTGCCACATCCTTATTGCCGACGGGCTGAAGGGCAGCGACGATGTAGAGGTTCCGGTGAGTGGCGGTGAGTATGTGAAGACCGCAAAAATTGGCCGGGCTGTGATGGACGCCGATGTATTTGTTTCCCTTACCCACTTTAAGGGTCATGAACAGGCGGGCATGGGCGGCACGCTGAAAAATATTGGCATGGGTTGCGGCTCTCGGGCTGGGAAAATGGAGATGCATAGCTCCGGCAAGCCTGTTGTGAAGCGGGAGAAGTGTGTGGGCTGTCGCGCCTGCGCTATAATCTGCGCCCACGGCGCACCCCAGTTTGACGAGGAGGGCAAGGCGGATATTGATATCAACCAATGCGCGGGATGTGGCCGGTGCTTGACCATCTGCCCTAAAGACGCTATTGCCGCTAGGAACGATGCGGCTCCCGCTATCCTCAACAAAAAGATGGCTGAGTATAGCAAGGCAGTTGTAAATGGCCGTCCCTGTTTCCACATCTCTTTGGTCATCGATGTGTCTCCTCACTGTGACTGCCACAGCGAGAACGATGTGCCCCTGGTGCCAAATGTGGGCATGTTTGCATCCTTTGATCCTGTAGCTCTGGACCAGGCCTGCGCCGATGCGGTTGTGGCGCAGCCTGCCCTGCCTGGGTCTATGCTGTTCGATGAAGCCTGCGCCTGTAATAAAGGGGATCATTTCAAACGCTCCCATCCAAACTCCGATTGGAACGTCTGCCTGGAGCACGCAGAAAAGCTGGGCCTCGGCCGCCGAGCGTATAAATTGGTGAGAATCTGACCCTTCAAGCAAGAAAACTAATAAATAGGTAGGCGTATATGTGGCAAGAGACGAAAGGTAAACTGTGACAAGTGTTGGAGCTCACAATCAACAAGCATGAGCTGGAAGATGCAGACTTTCTAATATGGAAAATGGACAGGAAGCATTTTCCACGAAAAACCACCGGTCATTTTCTTATGTGAATGACCGGTGGTTTCAATATAGAGTTGTGATTTTTACAGCGGGACGCTTTCAGTAAAAATTTGTTCGAGAGGCTCGGTTGCGCACTGAGCAGTTGGATGCAGCAGGTCTGCCTCTATATCACACCGCCTTTGCAGGGCGGGCAAGGAACTGCTTTACCGATCAGCCACCGAAACTTCGCTGCGTATGATATGGATGCCGTCATTTTCCGTCTGCTCAGTAATGAAAGCTCTCCATACGGGTAGAGGCCAGCGCACTGCGCAGCATTTCACATTCCCGTTTGCCCATGTCAACACCTTCAAAGGCTGGACTCTAAGTGTTATATAGTTTCTTATGCTTTTAGGCGTTTAAAAGACGTACTTTGTGCAAGGGGGAGGCTGACCGGCATCTCGCCCCATAACAGGAAAAAACGGGGTGGAAGTGAGAGAAGACAAGAGCTGGTTTGTACGGCATTCCTTGAGAGGAACGTCTACCAAATGGTTGGAAGACATCGATTTTAGCAGCTGGCTCCTCTTTGCACACAAGTTTTACAAATTTGCATGTGAATTTTAATGATTGCTTGTCAATACAGGCATTGAGATCGACCCACGTATGCCTGTCTCAAAGAATTGATCTCAGCTTCCATCTTCTGAATGCACTGCATAATACCTTTAGAGGGCGGGACTGTGTCAAGCAGCATACCTTGCATGTGGGCATAGTCCGCCTGCAGAACATTCGTGCACTCCTCCGGTGGAAGAAGACGCCTAGTTCCGGGCTTTGCCAAATCATAGTGGGCCTTTTCTGTAGGATACAACCATCCTTAAATACACCACACACGCCAGCGACTCCAAGATCTGCATAGCTGCCGCTTTGATTGGGGACCTATCTATATAATACAGGCCAAATAGTGACGAGAATATCCGGGCGGGAATCTTCCGTGTCAGCATACTGATCTCCAGACGCACCATAAGCAGAATAGAGGTTTCGCTAAAGAGTCTCGGGCATGTAACATTTACAGCTTGCAGATCGTCTTCATCAACACAGAGGGAAAATCCTCCATCAAACACCGCACAAGGACTTCCGTCTCCTCAGAACAACTGATTCCGCAGGAATGTCTCTGTTTCAGCGCTCAACGCCTTATTGAGCTTGTCCGGCCGTTTTTTGGGCAAACCCGCCCAAAGGGTTATCCTTGGCTGACTCTAAAAGCCTCTAGTCCAAGACCAAGCCAATATCTTTGGAAAAGCAGTGGATAAGGTCAAAGTACTTGGACCGGCTCGTGCCCCCCTTGAAGGGGCCGGTTGCTTGGCCCAAGGACTGCTACGAAACACATAGTCCATGTCCCGCGGCCTCAGAAAATCCTTTTCAACGGCACCTTCACGCAAAGGCATCTGGCTGTGGTATTGCGGAAAAGGTTACTCTTTCCTCTCTTAGAAATTCTGCGATTGCATTCACGGCTTATCCTTCTTTTCCGTGATTGCCTTCATAACTTCAAAGATCCGGACCGTACTGTGTTGGGCTTCTACAAGGAGGTCGGGCATGATTTTAGCTGTGGGGAATCTTTTGCGAAGCGTGTGGATGATTTTATCATCCACAGCATCTTTGCCGCCTGCTTCGTATTCCTGAAGCAGTTTGCTGAACTGTGGACAAGCATAGGCACAGCGAATGATCCGACAGATCTTACCTTTTCCGTCGCTCAGGAAAGGTTTTTGACCGATATCTCAACAATGGCGGAAGCTCCGGTTTTAGCATGGTCACTGAGGTAGAGATTCCCATTTTTTCATCTTTGTGTTTATCACCGATTTCTGCTGCCGATTATTAATCATTGCTTCCCATTTTGAACAGCGATAAAATGATTCACCGCTCGGTTTTATCGATTGCTTTGTAAATGTACGCGGTAAAATTGTTTGCTCTAGCTGCAGTTCCGCGACTGATGGCCCTATTCCTTGATTCGGCCTAGCATCTCCTGAGCCGCTTTCTGCCGGTATATTTCGGAGCATATCAAGCAAACTAAGAATTACCACGAAAAAGGAGCGGTAGATATGTTTAAGCATGAAAAGCAGTTATTCCATCCGGTGGCCGTGGAGCGGCCGAATCCCCAGTATGCAGCATTGCTGCAGGAGCAGCTGGGAGGCGGCAACGGTGAGCTGAAAGCGGCTATGCAGTATCTGTCCCAGAGCTTCCGCATCAAGGACCAGAAGATCAAGGACCTGTTTCTGGATATCGCAGCAGAGGAACTGGGACACATGGAAATGGTGGCCCAGACCATTAATCTGCTCAACGGCCACGATGTAGATGCAGATCAGGTCAAGGCGGGCGAGATCCAGAGCCATGTGATCTTGGGCCTGAACCCCGGCTTAATCAATGCCTCCGGCTATTCCTGGACCGGCGATTATGTGACCGTGACCGGCGATCTGTGTGCGGACCTGCTCAGCAACATCGCTTCTGAAC
The DNA here is from genome assembly GCF_000469445.2 of Oscillibacter sp. KLE 1745. Lineage (NCBI taxonomy): Bacteria > Bacillati > Bacillota > Clostridia > Eubacteriales > Oscillospiraceae > Oscillibacter > Oscillibacter sp. KLE 1745. The sequence continues at coordinate 50,156 of NZ_KI271726.1, forward strand.
AGCGGGCCAAGGTGGTCTATGAATACCTGTACCGCCAGATCGACGACAAGAAGGTCCGTGAAACCATCGACTTCCTGCTCAACCGGGAGGAGGCTCACAACCAGATGTTCCGGGATGCCTTCAACGAGGTGCAGGACAGTGGCTCCAACCGGGATTTTGGTACGACCAAGGCGGCGAAAATGTATTTCTCCCTCTCCAATCCCGGCCCCAATACCTTTGCTGGAAACGAGGTCTCCGCACCTAAGTTCGATTGATAGAATAAGAGAAACGACCCTACCCAATCTGAACAAGTTTGTAGGACTTATCAGATTAGGTAGGGCTGTTTTATGTGCGAAATCCTTGCAGCACAAGCTTTTTTGAGGAAAGGTATTCGAAAGTAAAATGTGACATAAAAATGGGAACAGTTCAAATTCTGGCTGCAAGCAGTCTGATTTTCTAAGTCTGAACCTCTGTGTCTCACGGCCATCAGCTCCTTACGGAAATCCATCGGCCTTTTGCAAAGTCAAACAAAATCCGCGGTCACTGTGAAAAATGAATCCTGTCTCTGGCTTACGCAACTCATACGCCATTTTGTAATGTAGCCGTAATGAGCTGCGTGCTGTTTTTCGGGAAACTTTGTGGGCGATCACTTTACGGGAAAATAGCTCCAAGATCACGCAGATATAAAGATATCGATTCTCTATACTTAAAACAGGCCACATCACTGGCCCGGATTTGATTGGCTTGTCTGCTGAAAATTGCTGACGGAGGGTATTTTCTTCTTCTCCGGTTCTCGCAGTTTCAAACTCTGGATAACCCCATCTCCCGCATCAGGTCAGCGCCCAATTTGGCGCCGACCTGATGCCCGCGCTGTGCGAGAATCATCCAAATCTTTTCAGCGCCAAGTACCTGCCGATATTCAGCAAAGACCTCACAGATCAGAAGGTGGTATTCCTCCCTGCGTTTCTCAAACTGGGCATTCGCTCGTTTGTTGCGAAGAATGTGATTGCAGAGTGTGCCGCGTGGTATCTCCAATGCTTCGCAGAGAGTATGGACATCATCTTGCCCACAGGCAATGCCCCTCTTTTTCCGGGTCCAACACCTGGAAGGGCCTCCGCGATTTTGATATTCATAACACAAGGCGTAAAGTGCTATTCCGCCGAGATACCGCCCCTTGACAGAATACTTGTACGTACGGTGCAGAACGCCGATTCCTGATGAAAGGCCCCTCACCCATTCTGCGCGTCGATCTGTTCTTTCAGCTCATTCAGATATACCCACCGCTCCGTCTTTTCTTCCAGAGCGGCCTCCAGCTCCGCCTGACGGGCCTGGAGCTCCTGGAGCTTCACATAGTCGCTGCCGCAGCTCTCCTGCTCCGTCTGGCAGGCGGTGATCTGAGCCTCCAGCTCCGCCAGGTCCGTGTCGATGGTCTCAAATTCCCGCTGCTCCTTGAAGGTGAATTTCAGTTTCCGTTCCCGGGGACGCTCTGCCGCGGGCTTGGGCTTTTCCGCCTTGGGAGAGGGGGCCTCTTCCGCCCGGCGCTTGGCCTGCCAGTCCGTCCAGTTGCCGGTGAACCGGTGGATCTCCCCGTCTCCCCGGACCTCGAAAATGGACTCCGCCAGCTTGTCCAGGAAGAACCGGTCATGGGATACCGCCAGAATGGGGCCGGGGAAGCCCAGGAGATAGTCCTCCAAAATGGAGAGGGTGGTCACGTCCAGGTCGTTGGTGGGCTCGTCCAACAGCAGCACGTTGGGGGCTTCCATCAGCACGGACAGCAGATACAGCCGCCGCCGCTCCCCGCCGGAGAGCCGCCCGATGGGCACAGACTGAAGATCACCGGGGAAGAGGAACCGCTCCATCATCTGGTTGGCGGAGAAGGTGCCCTCATCGGTCCTGACCTCATCGGCGATGTCGTGGATAAAGTCGTAGACCCGCTGGTTCAGGTCCAGCTCCCGCCCCTCCTGGGAGAAGTGGCCGATCTTCACGGTGGCGCCCACCTCCACCGTGCCGCTGTCCGGTGCCAGTTCGCCTGCCATCAGGTGGAGCAGGGTGGACTTCCCGGCGCCGTTGCGGCCCACGATGCCGATGCGGTCACCGCGCAGCAGGTTGTAGGAGAAGCGGCTGACGATGGGACGGCCGTCAAAGGCCTTGGACACATCCCGCAGCTCGATGATCTTCTTCCCCAGGCGGCTGGAGGCCGCCGCCATCTGCACGGCCTCGTCCGTTTCCGGTGCCTCCTGGTTCAGCAGGGCCTCGTACCGCTGGATCCGCTCCTTGGACTTGGTGGTCCGGGCCTTGCAGCCCCGCATGATCCACTCCCGCTCCACCCGGAGGATGGACTGGCGCTTGCGCTCACTGGCCTCCGCCATCTCTGCCCGCTGCTCCCGCAGCTCCAGGTACTTGGAGTAGTTGGCCTCATAGTGGTACAGCTTCCCCCGGGAGAGCTCCGTGATGTGGTTCACCACCCGCTCCAGGAAGTACCGGTCATGGGTCACCATGACCAGGCCGCCCTTGAACCGGCGGAGCCAGTCCTCCAGCCAGGCTACCATCTCGCTGTCCAGGTGGTTGGTGGGCTCGTCCAGAATCAGCACGTCCGCCGGGTGGATCAGGGCCGCCGCCAGGGCCACCCGCTTCCGCTGGCCGCCGGAGAGCGTCCCCACCTTCTGGGCAAAGTCTGTGATCCCCAGCCGGTTCAGCATGGCCTTGGCCTCATACTCATTCAGCTCCCGGAACTCGGCGGGGAAGTGGAGGAAGACCTGCTCCAGCACCGTGGCGGATTCCTCCATTGCCGGGTTCTGAGGCAGCAGACTGACCTGGACGTTGGGGTTCCGGGAGATGGTGCCGCCGTCCGGCTCCGTGACGCCGGAGAGAACCTTCAAAAAGGTGGACTTGCCGGTGCCGTTGATGCCGATAACGCCCACCTTGTCCCCCTCGTTGAGATAGAAATTCACATCATCCAGCAGCTGGCGGCTGCCGAAGTTGATGGAGAGATGTTCTGCGGATAAGAGCATGGGAGTTCCTCCTGAAAAAAACTGCTCCTATTGTACCATGAAGGATGGCGTTTTACCAGAGCCAAAACCCTTGCAAACAGAGTGGCGTCAGAGTACAATAACAGAGAAATGAGGTTTTGCCATGCAGAAGTTCCGGCCTTTTGAGCCCTGTCGTTCCTTCTGTTCTGCCTGCACCGGGGGCGGGGGGCCTACCTGCTGGGCGGTGGATATGTGCTGTTCGACCTCCTCGCCATCGCGGCGGAGCTGCTTTTCTGGTATCGGCAGCTGGTGGCCATGTTCAACACGGCGGCCTGGTACTGGAGCGGTCTGTGGGGTGTGTTCGCCGCCTTGGACGCCGCCTGTCTGCCACTTGGGATTTTTCTGCTGCGCCGAAGGAGAGGTGTCTGATGGAGACGATTTCATATACCCTGCCGCCGGAACAGGACGGCGCCACGGTCCGGCATATCCTGAAGGCTGCGCTCCATGTCTCCTCCCACGCCATATCCCGGCTGACCCGGACGGAGAACGGCATCCGGGTCAACGGCATCCATGCCCGTACAGTGGATATCCTTCACACCGGCGACGTGCTGGAGGTGGAGACCAGCGACCACCGTCCGCCCCGGGTGCGCCCCACGCCGGGGCCCTGGCCCCTGCCCATCGTCTGGGAGGATGGCCATCTGCTGGTGGTGAACAAGCCTGCCGGTATGACGGCCCACGCCTCCAATTTCCTGCCGGACACGCCCACCGTGGCCGGAGCCCTGGCCTGGCAGCGGGGCGCGGACTTCGTGTTCCACCCGGTGAACCGGCTGGACAAGGGCACCACCGGACTGATGGTGGTAGCCAAGAGCGGCTACATCCACGACCGGCTCCGGTACGCGCTCCACACGGAGAGGTTTTGCCGGGAGTACCGGGCGGTGTGCATCGGCTGTCCGGATCCGAAATCCGGCACTATCGACGCCCCCATCGGCCGGGACCCGAATTCTGTGGTGGGCCGGTGCGTCCGGCCTGACGGTGCCCGGGCCGTCACCCATTATGAGGTGCTGGGGAGGTCGAACGGCCTGTCCCTCCTGCGGCTGCGGCCGGAGACAGGGCGGACCCATCAGCTCCGGGTGCACATGGCCTCCATCGGCTGCCCCCTGGCAGGGGACTGGCTGTACGGGGAAGAGGACCCGGACCTGATCCCCCGGCCGGCCCTCCACGCCTACGCTCTGGATCTGGACCATCCGGTGACGGGAGAGCATCTGTCCCTGACGGCGCCCATCCCGGCGGACATGGCCCGGCTGGCGCCGGAGCTTTTGACGGAAACAGAGTGCGCAAGTGAAGAAATTTGACCATAAAATGGAAGGGGATATCTTATGTTAACTTGGAACGTCACCTATCACTGCAAGTCCGGCCAACGGGAGGCCTTTTATCAGGCCCTCTGTGATTTGGGCATCCGGGCCAACTCCCTGAAAGAGGAGGGGAACCTGAAGTACGACTACTTCCTGGCGGCGGAGGCACCGGACGACCTGCTGCTGGTGGAGAGCTGGACCACGCCGGAGCTCCAGCAGGCCCACTGCCAGACGGAGATCTTCGGCCGTCTTCAGGAGCTGAAAGCCCAGTACTGCGACAGCGTCCAAATCGACAAGTTCGATCATTGAGCGAAGAGAAGCGGGAGGCTGGATGCCTCCCGCTTCTTTTTATAATTTATGAATGCTCCGCCGGTGCGTCCAGCAGCTCCTGTAGCTCCAGAAAAAACCGGGACAGATGGAATCCGTCCGCCACGGCGTGGTGGATATTCAGGGAGACGGGCAGGATCGTCCGGTCTCCCTCCCGTTCATATTTTCCCCAGGTGACCACCGGGGCCAGATAGGTGCCGCTGTCGAAGATGTGCATGTCGAAGCTGCGGTACCGGACCCAGGGCAGGCACGACACATCAAAGGTGTTGGGCGGCACGTCCGTCAGGTCGAAGTGGTCCAGGGCGGCGTACCGTGTCCGATCCTCCAGAAAGCGGCGGTGGAAGGTCTCCAGGTCCGAAGAGAAGGGCGTCACCAGCTTCGCAAAGGTCTCCCTGTCCGGGTGGAAGTGGGCGTAGTAGGGCTCGATCCGGTCCCAGAGGACCAGCCGCCCCTGATCGTCCCAGCCGTACCGGAACTCCGCGTGGGCGTTGAGCACGTTGGACACCGCCCAGATCATGGCGGGGTAGAAGCGGAAGCCACTGGCCGAAAGCCGCTTCAGGAATCGGGAGATCTCCAGATCCACCGTCAGGCTCATGACACAGCGCAGGTCGTCGATAAAATGACGGAATACAGCGCCTCGCTCCCAGGTATCCAGTTCCACCACAGTGTGGGACGGGCAGAAATTGTCGTTCATATAAGCCTCCTAAAATAATTGGTTGATTTTAGGAGGCGGTGTCAAGTCCGCGCTTCACAGAGTACCCTCCTCTCCGAGATTCTGCCTTCATTTTATCCGGCCCGGGGGAGAAAGTCAACGGCGGCACCCCCTTGACAATTCCGGCTGGCCGCCCTATTCTGAAAAGACAACATTCGACAGGAGGGACTGCCATGGAGACAGGCCTTTGGAAGCAATTTGACCGGATCGTGGTATTCGACACGGAGACCACCGGCATCGAGTTCGGGCGGGACGAGATCATCGAGCTGGGGGCCGCCGCCTTTTCCGCGGAGGGAGAGACGGACTGCATGGACCTGCTGCTCCGCCTCTCCCCGGGGCGGACGCTGCCGCCCTTTATCACCCAGCTCACCGGCATCACGGAAGAGCAGCTGGAACAGGAGGGCGTGGAGAAAGCCGACGCCTGTGAGGCGTTCTGCAACCTGTTGGGCGGGGGAGAGCGGACGCTGCTGGCGGCCTACAACGCCCAGTTCGATCTGAACTTCCTCTATCATTTCCTGCGGCCCTTCGGGCGGGCGGATGTCCTGCGGGCACCCCGGTTTCTGGATGTCCTCACGGTGTACCGGGACCGGCGGGATTACCCTCACAAGCTCAACGATGCCATCACAGCCTACGGATTGGAGGATCAGGCGGTGAACAGCCACCGGGCGGTGGATGACGCCCGGGCCGCAGCGGTGCTGCTGGAGGCCATGGCGGCGGAGCGGGACGATTTGGACCGGTATGTGGATCTATTCGGCTACTCCCCCAAGTACGGTGTCTCCGGACGGCGGATCGCTTCGGTGGAGTACCGGCCTCAGCCCTATCAGCGGGTCCGACCTCTGTATGAAGTGACGGAAACACTGTGAAATATTTGTGAATTTTCGCAATTCCCTCTTGCAATATGACAACTTGTCAGCTATGATAAGCGACAGGTTGTCATGTTTCTTTTTTCCATTCGCCGGAAACCCCTTGACCTTCCCCCGGGAGGAAGGTATAAAATCAGGGGCGGCGCTGAAGAAAACGGACCTTCTATTTCGTATAAGAGAGGATGAAACAGCGTGCCGAGCAGCACTTTTTTGAATCTGCCGGCGGAAAAGCAGGAGAAGTTGTTGGAGGCGGCCACCCGGGAGTTTTCCCACCGGCCTTTCAACGAGGCGTCCATCAACCAGATCATCAAGGAGGCAGGCATCCCCCGGGGCAGCTTTTACATGTACTTTCAGGATAAGGAGGACCTGTTCCGCTATCTGCTGAAGGGATATGTGGATCAGTTGTTCATGCTGCTGGAGGAGTTTCTGCTCCGAAACGGCGGCGACATTTTTCAGGCGCTGTTGGATCTGTACGATTACGTGCAGGCAAAAATCGACAATCAGCACCTGGGAGAGATCGGCGCCATGACCGGAATCATCCGCTGCAACAGCGGGATGCAGAAGAATGGGCTGCTGGAAATGCTGGATGCGGAAACGCTTCTCCAGCGCCTGGGCGGCGCGGTGAATCCGGACCTGCTGGACCTGCGGCAGGACCGGGACTTGGGCGACATCCTGGGCACACTGCTGGTTGTGGCGGCTCCCATGATTTACACCGGCCTGCAGGCCGGTGGCGATCCCGGGACCCGGGATCGCCTGGAAAACATTCTGAACATCTTCAAGCGCGGTATGGGGAAGCGCCCCACCGCGGAAATCGAGAACAAGGAGATTACATAACATGGAAACTGAATGGATGAACGAGACCTCCGCCGAGGCGCCCAGCGTGCCCGCGCCGGAAAAGACGGAGAAAAAGAAATTCTCCCTGAAGGGCTTTGGCGGCAAGAAAAAGAAGCGCTGGCTGAAAATTCTGATTATTTTGGTAGTGGTGATCGCCATTGTGGCGGGCTGCGTGTCCAGACTGACCAAAAACGTCAACACCCAACTCAGCAGCAGCTATCTGGTGTCCACCGTCACCCGGCAGGATCTGACGGTCAGCGTCTCCGGCACCGCCACGCTGCAGCCGGCGGACTCTTACAACGTCACCACCCTGCTCTCCGGCGATATCGTCAGCGCTCCCTTTGAAGAGGGTGACCTTGTGACCAAGGACACCCTGCTCTACACCATGGACAGCAGCGACGCCCAGGATTCCATGGACCGGGCCCAGATCTCCGTGCAGCAGGCCCAGATGTCCTATCAGCAGGCCCAGGAGGCCCTGCACCCCACGGCGCCCATCTCCGGCACGGTGAGCGAGATCTACGTCCACAACGGCGAGAGCGTCACCGCTGGGACGCAGCTGGCGAAGATCGTGGCCAGCACGGAGCTGTCCATCGACTTCCTGTTCCCCTTTGCCTCCCCCAGTGACTTCTATGTGGGGCAGGCCGCCACCGTGTTTGTGGACGGCTACGCCGGTTCTCAGATGGGCACGGTGACCTATGTCTCCAACTCCACCACCATCACCAGCAACGGCAAGGAGGCCGTCTCCGTCCGGGTGCGGCTGAACAATCCCGGTACAGTGTCCGACGCCGTCACTGCCTCCGCCATCATCGGCAGCTATTCCAGCTACGGCCAGGCTCCGGTGTCCATGCCCGCCTCTTCTGTGGTGTATGCCTCCGGTTCCGGCACGGTGAACGATTTCTCCAAGCTGGCCGGCAGCACGGTGACCAAGGGCGAGGTGCTGTGCACTGTGGAGTCCGAGACCATCCGGGACCAGATCGAGAGCGCACGGCTGAACCTCCAGTCCGCCCAGCTCTCTGCCAGCACTGCCTCCGGCGCGGTGGATGACTACAACATCAAATCTCCCATTGCCGGCACCGTGATTGAGAAGAACTTCAAGGCCGGCGACAAGGTGGACGGCGCTTCCTCCGGCACGCTGGCGGTGATTTACGACCTGAGCTATCTGGAGCTGGAGATGGCAGTGGATGAACTGGACATCGGCAAGGTAGAAGTGGGGCAGGAGGTGCGGATCACCGCCGACGCTCTGGAGGGCCAGACGTTCTCCGGCGTGGTGGATAAGGTCAGCATCAACGGCACTACCGCCAACGGTGCCACCAGCTATCCCGTCACCATCATCATTGAGGACTACGGCGATCTGCGGCCGGGCATGAATGTCTCCGCTCAGATCATCGGCGAAGTGGTCCCCAACGCCCTGTGCATCCCCGTGGATGCGGTGGAACGGGGCAACACGGTGACTGTTCCCGGCCCCGGCGCCCTCAGTGAGGACGGTTTGAGCGTGGTGGACGTCACCAAGCTGGAGACCAAGGAGGTCACCCTGGGTCGGAACGATGACGAGTATATCGAGGTTACCGACGGCCTGGAGGAGGGCGATGTGGTCCTCATCAGCAACCAGGCTTCCAGTTTGATGGACATGATGATGGGAGGCTGATCCCGTGAGCCATCTCATTGAACTGAAAGACATCTACAAGATCTACCACATGGGAGAGGAGACCGTCCACGCCCTGGACGGCATCAACCTGACGGTGGATCAGGGGGAGTTCGTGGCCATCGTAGGCTCCTCCGGTTCCGGCAAGTCCACGGCCATGAACATTATCGGCTGCCTGGACGTTCCCACGTCGGGAACCTACCACTTGGGGGGCATTGATGTGTCCACCATGGAGGACGATCAGCAGGCGGAGATCCGCAACAAAATGCTGGGCTTTATCTTCCAGCAGTATAACCTGATCCCCAAGCTGACGGTGCAGGAGAATGTGGAGTTGCCGCTGCTGTACGCCGGCGTCTCCGCAGAGGAGCGCCGCGAACGGGCCATCCAGTCTCTGGAGCGGGTAGGTCTGGCTGACAAGCGGAAGAACCTGCCCAGCCAGCTCTCCGGCGGCCAGCAGCAGCGGGTCTCCATCGCCCGGGCCCTGGCGGGGAATCCGTCGGTGATCCTGGCCGACGAGCCTACGGGCGCCCTGGACTCCCGCACGGGCCGGGAGGTGCTGCGGTTCCTGCAGAAGCTAAACCAGGAGGGGGACACCGTGGTCCTCATCACTCACGACAACTCCATCGCTGTCAAGGCCAAGCGCATCGTCCGTCTGCAGGACGGCCGGATCATCTACGACGGGGACGCCAGTGATCCCCAGGCCGTGGTCCAGCCCCAGGAGGACGCGGGAGAGGGGGAGCCGGCATGAATTTCACCCAATCCTTCAAGCTGGCCATCAAATCCCTGCTGCTCAGCAAGATGCGGGCGCTGCTGACCATGCTGGGCATCATCATCGGCGTGGCGGCGGTCATCATCATCACCAGCCTGGGCAACGGCATGCAGAATTACATGAACGCCCAGTTCGAGCAGCTGGGCTCCAACCTGATCCAGGTGATGGTCTACGGCCGCGGCGAGGGCGGCACCCGGGACGTGAACACGGAAGATATGTACGCGCTTGTGGAGAAGTACCCCCAGTACCTCTCTGGCGTTACGCCCTATGTGTCCGCCACAGCCAAGGTGCGGCAGGGAACGGAGGACTTCGACCGCACCAGCATTTACGGCGTCAGCGAGGCATTTTACCGCGCCGACACCCAGAAGACCATGCAGGGCTCCAGCCTGGAGAATGGCCGCTTCCTCCGCTACATTGACGTGGAGCGCCATCAGAATGTGTGTGTCATCGGTTCCTATCTGGCGGAAAACGCTTTCCGGACGGATCCGCTGGGTCAGACGATTTCCGTCAGCGGCGTGCCCTACATGGTAGTGGGCGTACTGGCGGAGAGCGGCGACAGCACCGAGGGCAGCGTCGATGATGTGATCTACATCCCCTATGCCAATGCCCAGCGGCTGGGGGGCGGATATGGGGACATGTATCTGATGACCAGTACGGACCGGGATACGGCGTCTGCTGCCAAGGGCATCATTGAAAACCGGCTGTTCAAGACCTACCAGTCCTCGGACTACTACATGGTCATGACCTCCGCAGAGATGATGGACGCCATGGACTCCATGCTGAACACCCTGATGATGATCCTGATCCTCATCGCGGCCATCAGCCTGCTGGTGGGCGGCATCGGTATCATGAATATCATGCTGGTGTCCGTCACGGAGCGGACCCGGGAGATCGGCATCCGAAAATCCCTGGGTGCCAAATGCCGGGACATCCGCAGCCAGTTCATCATTGAGGCCGGCACTACCTCCGCCATCGGCGGTGCCATCGGCATCATACTGGGCATCCTCATGGCCAACGTGCTGACCAATGTCATCGCTCTGGTGCTGGGCACCGGCAACGACGGCTTCGTGGCTATGCCCACGGCTGGCGGCATCGGTGTGGCCTTCGGCGTCTCCGTGGCGGTGGGCATCCTGTTCGGCTATCTCCCCGCCAACAAGGCGGCCAAGCTGAACCCCATCGACGCCCTGCGTTACGATTGATTCCAGCCGATGAAAAGAGAGACCGGGAGACCGGTCTCTTTTTTGCGCAGAAAATTTTTAGGAAAATTGTTCTCCCTCCAAACTTTTTCCGCTCCCGGCGCGTCTATACAGCAGAACGAACGGAAAGGACCATGAGAAACGTGTCACATATCCTGGAAAAGCAACTGACCGACTATCTCGTAACGGATCAGGCGCGGTTTTACCGACTGGCGTACAGCTACCTGAAAAACAGGGAAGAGGCTCTGGACGCGGTGCAGACCGCCGTCTGCAGGGCACTGGAGAAACAGGGGGAGCTGAAGGAGCCGGAGGCCCTCCGTGCGTGGTTTTATCACATTCTGGTTCACGTGTGCATGGACGTGCTTCGCAGCCGAAAGCGGGTGACGCTGATCCCGCCGGAGGCACTGGACGCCGGCAGCTATGAGGACCCTCTGCCTTCGGACGGCACGCTAGCCCAACGGGTGGACGCTCTGCCGCCAGAGGTGGGGACCATCATCAAGCTGCGGTTCTATGAGGACCTGTCTCTCAAGGAGATCAGCACCGTCACCGGCTGGAATCTGAACACCGTGAAAACCAGACTGTACACCGGCTTGAAGAAATTACGGATATCAATGGAAGGAGATCAATTATGAACGAATTCAAGCGTGCACGAGAAGAATATGAGTCCACCCCCATTCCGGAGGAGCTGGACGCCCGGGTCCGCGCAGGCATCCGGCAGGGCAGGACCAGCAGCCGTAGCCGCGGTTATAAGGTGGTCCGGCGGACTGCGGGCAGCGTGGCCGCCTGTCTGGCTGTGCTGATGGCGGGCCTGAATGTCTCCCCGACCTTCGCGGCTGCGGCTGCGGATGTACCGGTGCTGGGCGGGCTGTTCCAGGTCCTGACGATCCGGGACTATGAGACCGTGGAGAACGGCATCGACTACAAGGTGTCCGTCCCCGGCGTGGAGTCTGAGGGCGACCTGGCCGAGAAGGTCAACGCGGAGATCCAGGAGCGGGTGGACGCCCATCTGGCCCAGGCTCAGGCGGACTGGGATGATTACAAGGATGCATTCCTGGCTACCGGCGGCACCGAGGAAGAGTGGGCCGACCGGGAGATGAACGTGCTTATCGACTACGAGATCAAGAGCCAGACCGACACTACGGTCTCCTTTGTGGTGGATTTCGCTGAGGGCTGGGTCGCTGCCATGCAGCAGCGGTACTGCTACAACCTGGACCTGGCCAACGACAAGGACATCACCCTGGCCGACGTGCTGGGCGAGGACTGGGTCGGCATCTGCAATGACGCCGTAAATGCGAAGATCGCGGCGGATGAGAGCGGCCTCTTCTTCACCCCGGAGCAGGGCGGCTTCACCACTATGGATGACGCCACCTCCTTCTATCTGAATGAGGACGGCTCTGTGACGCTGGTGTTCCCCGAGTACAGCATCGCCGCCGGTGCCGCCGGGATTGTGGAAATCCCCGTGGTGGCCTGAGTATACCATCTCAAAGCGGCCCGCCTGTCGGCGGTCCGCTTTTTTTCTTCCATATCCTATAAAAATGCTATGAATTAAAGGCGGATTTTCGGCAAATGGTCCGTTGCAAACCCGGTGCGGCAGGTGTATCATGAGGCTATTCATTCAGAACGGAGGGATTTCCAATGCCTATTTATCACAGCGTCACTGAGCTGATCGGCCGCACGCCCTTGCTGGAGCTGTGCAATTACGAGCGGAACCACGACCTGAAGGCCGTGCTGTTGGCCAAGCTGGAGTGCATGAATCCCGCGGGCAGCGCCAAGGACCGGGTGGCTGCCAACATGATCGCCCGGGCGGAGATGGAGGGCCGTCTGGCTCCCGGCGGCACCATCATCGAACCTACCTCCGGCAACACCGGTATCGGTCTGGCTGCCGCAGCTGCGGCAAAGGGCTACCGTGTGATTCTCACCATGCCGGACACCATGAGCGTGGAGCGCCGGGCTCTGATCGCCGCCTACGGCGCGGAGATTATCCTGACGCCGGGAGCGGCGGGCATGGCGGGTGCTGTGGCCAAGGCGGAAGAACTGCATCAGTCCATTCCCGGCAGCATCATCGCAGGACAGTTTGAAAACCCCGCCAATCCAGCGGCACACGAGAAGACCACTGGCCCTGAGATCTGGGCGGACACGGAGGGGAAGGTGGACATCTTTGTGGCCGGGGTCGGCACCGGCGGCACTGTCAGCGGCGTGGGCCGGTATCTGAAGGCACAGGACCCCGCTGTGCGCGTGGTGGCCTTTGAGCCCGCTTCCTCGCCCCTGCTGACGGAGGGCCATGCGGGCCCCCACGGCCTTCAGGGCATCGGCGCCAACTTTGTGCCGGAGAATCTGGACCGCAGCGTCCTGGATGAAGTCCTCACGGTCACGGATGCGGATGCCTACGCCACGGGCCGGGAGCTGGCCCGGACTGAGGGCATTCTGGTGGGCATCACCTCCGGCGCCGCCGTGTGGGCAGCGGCCCAGCTGGCCCGGCAGCCGGAGAACGCCGGCAAGACCATCGTGGCCCTGCTGCCGGACAGCGGCGAGCGGTATCTCTCCACCCCCATGTTCCAGAAGTGACAACATGTACAAAAAGCCCGGGAGACGTCCGTACACGTCTCCCGGGCTTTTTCGCAGATTATCCGGCCTCCATGGCGTCCCGGAGCCTGTCGGTGACAGCACCTTCAAACAGGCGGGTGGAGTGGCCGTGGAGCGTCTCCAGCGCGCCGGCGGCCAGGGTGCAGGGTGTGTTTCCGGTCATGGACAGATCCATGTCGAAGATAAACTTCACCTCCGGGTCCTGGGGAACGCCGGGGGCGTTCCGCTTCACCACACCGGGGCCCGCGTGGACCTTGGCCTGACAGCTGGAATCCAGCTTCAGCGTCAGATCACAGGCGCAGTTGAGAAAGCGGTCCTCCGGGGGCTCCGCCCCCTGCATGGGAGCGGTGTAGGCAGGAGAGAACAGCTCCGCCCAGCGGGCACCCTCCAGCCCCAGCCGGGCACGGGAGAAGATGTTCACATACCGCAGGCCCACCCGCTGGAAATAGGCGGGCTTGTACAGCCGGATAAAGGCGGCCAGCGGCTTGTCCAGCTGGCGGGCAAACTCCTCCCACCCGGGATAGTGGAGGGTGGACAGAGCGATGAAGTCCTTGGTGAGATTCAGCTTCCACTGGTTGTCCTCGGAGACGAAGTTGTGATTGGTCACCGGAGGCTGTTGCTCCACCTTGGGATTGGGGCTGCCCAGCCCGGTGATGCGGGGCGGCGCGGCGTCCTGGCGCCGGGCGTACTGGGGGAACTCCGCGCGGATGGCCTCCTGAAAATCGGCGGGCTCCACGCTGTTGATGGTGAGAATAGACGGGAACCGCAGCTGGCAGATGACCTCATGGGCCGGGGCGTTGCGGTAGTGGGTCCGGGGATGATCGGAAAACAGCATGTGGCTTGCTCCTTTGCTTCTTGATGGCCCTATTTTAGCCCCCTGGCTGAGAAATGTCAATTACAGGTAGAACCGGTGGCAGCCGATGGTCTTGAGATACGCCCGGTTGGCGTTGATCCAGGTGCCCTGGGACAGGGCGGGCGCGTAGAAGTAAAGAGCCTTGCCGGCGGTGTTCTCGCCGTTCAGGACCCGCTTGGCCGCCTCCACGGATTTGGCCGTGGGGGGCAGGTACACTGTGCCGTTGGAGACGGGCGTGAACTGGACGTCGTGCTTGCGGTCAAAGATCACGGCGGGAATGGTATTGGGGAACTCCTTCGCCGCAACCCGGTTCAGCACCACATTGCCCACGGCGATCTGGCCGGTCATGTTCTCGCCCTGACTCTCGGCGCTGATGATGCGGCTGAGCCAGTAAAGGTCCATGGCGTTGTGATCCGCGCCGGGAGAGGTCACCGCCGCGCCGCCCAGCTGGGGATCCCAGGCCACGCTGCCGCCCAGGGCGGTGGCCAGAGTCCGCAGGGGGATGTAGGTCCGGCCACGCTCCACAAAGACCTTGCCGCTGTATGTACGGCCGTTGACCGTCACGGTATTTCGGGACGGGTTTGCGGTGACGGACTGGCTGCCGGAGGCGGCGGCAGCCACCTTTCGGCTGCTGTCCCACCAGACGCTCCAGCCGCCGAAGGCATCCAGCAGTCCCCGGAGGGGAACATAGGTCACGCCGCTCTGCAGGTAGTTGACGCCCTGACTCAGAACGGTGCCGTCCACCTGGACGGGTACCACCCGGCTGGGGGCCGCCTTGACGGTGGCGCAGGTCAGGGTAAGGGCGGCCAGCAGGCCGCAGAGAAGTTTTCGTTTCATGGGGAAAATTCGTCCTTTCTGGTTTGTCGCTGCTGTACAAGAGCATACAGGAGGGAGGGGGCGGGCTGCAACCCTCAAAACATTCCAGAGCTGGAAGCGAACAGACAGCTTGACAATATCGTGCAACGATATTATAGTGAACCCAGAAAGTATCGTGTTTCGATATTAGGGGGGATACCATGGCCAGGGAGCCGCTGAAAGTCCTGACGGAGAGCATGTTCTATGTGCTGTTGAGCCTGCTGCGGCAGGAGCGGTGCGGCACGGAGATTGTCCGGTATGTGGATGACGCCACCGCTGGTCGGGTACCCCTGGGGCCAGGGACGCTGTACACGATTCTGGCAAAATTTCAGGAGGAGGGCTTGATCCGGGAGGCGGCGGTGGAGGGGCGGAAGCGGACCTACGCCATCACGGAACGGGGCCGGGCCCTGTTCCGGCAGGAGCTCTCCCGCCTGCGCCTCTGCGTGGCCGATGGCGAGCGGGAGGAGCTGGCGTCGGAGCGGCTGCTGCCGGGGATGAGAGAGGAGGCACCGTGAAAAAGCGTTTTCTCATGCCGGAGGCCTATTGGGATACCGCCCTTCTGGAGCGGTGGCTGGAGGAAAAAGCTGTCCAGGGCTGGCGGCCGGTGTCGTTTTCTCGCTATGGCAGCGGAAAGTTTGAGTCGGCGGAGCCCAGGAAGCTCCGGTATCGGTTGGAGCCCCTGCGGACAGAGACCTATGACGCCCAATGTGAGCGGGAGGAGACTTACCGGGAAATGGGGTGGGAGCCTGCCGGCGTCCTGGGGGACTATCGGGTCTATGCCTGCGCGGACCCACAGGCGCCGGAGCTGTTTACAGATCCCTCTGCCCTGTGTCTGACCTGGGAGAGGCAGCTGCGGCTGTTCCGGCGACATAGGCTGATCTCCATGGTGCTGATTGTTGTCTGGACGATCTTGCAGTTTCGCAGCCTCTGGGAGAGCGGCCAGCCGGTGGATGTGTTCCTGAAAGGGATGTGGGCTGTGTGGCTGCTTGCGGTGGTCTGTGCCCTGGAGTGGCTCTGCGGCAATCTGCGGGCGCTGCGGGGCGTTCAGCGGATGCGCCGCCAGCTGGAGGCGGGGATGGCGCCGGATACTGAGGACCTGGATGCGTCGTTACGGCGGCGGAGGCGGCAGAATCTCGTCTCCTGGGGGATTTGCGGACTGGTGGCTGCACTTGCCGTATCTGTATTCGGCAGCCAGCAGGAGATGCCCTTGTCCGACGCGCCGGAGCCCTTGCCCTATGTCTCCATGGAGGCAGTGGCCCCGGAGGCCGCCGCCCTGCCCTTGGATTCATCTGTTTACCGGGAGAGACGGAGTCTGCTGACGGATCACCGGGAGGTCAGCCAGTTCCGCTGGGATTTTAAAGCGTCCCTGTGGGCCGGTTTCGACCGGGTGCGGTTCACCTTCCTGGCGGAGGCCCTGTATCGGGAACGCTTAGCGAATTTCTTGGACACTTGGTCCGTGGTAGAGGTCCGGGAGGTGGCGGACAGCCGCTTTGACCAAGCGGTGGTGATCGACACGGGTAAAAACCGATGCTTCATCGGCCGGATGGGGCGGGCGGTGCTGATGGAGCGGGTGCGGACAGACCGGGACCTGATGGATCACCTGGACAACTTCGCCGCCGTCCTGGCGGAGTTTCAATAGAAAAAGAGGGGGGAGGCGGCATGGTCAAGCTGATGCCGGGGTATGTGGAGGACGTGGCCGCCTGGCAGGCGCGCCTGGAGGACCTGGCGGCCAAGGGCTGGTTTTACGTTCCCAGCTGGATCCTGTTCCGGCTGGCGTCTTTTGAGCGGGGGGAGCCCAAGGCCGTCCGTTACCGGCTGGAACCCGCAGGCAAAAAGGAGAAATGCCCGGACTGGGAGCGCCGGGACACCTACCGGGCCCTAGGCTGGGAGTACGTGGACACCATCGGAAAGACCATGCACCTGTGGCGGTGCGATAACCCGGAGGCCCCGGAGCTCCACACGGACCCGGAGACGGAGGCACGGGCCTATGACCGCCTTTCCCGGCAGGAGAAGATCAGCGGGTATCTCAGCTGGGGGATTTTAGCGCTCTTCGCGGGGCTCATCGCCTTCACCCTGTATGTTTCTGGGGAGACGTACCTGGCGCATCTGGTGGGGACCTGGCTGCCCATGTGGTATCTGGCGGCGGTCGTCAGCTTCTTTGGAACGTCGATTTTCATGGCCCGGTGGCAGACCTACGTCTTGCGGCGGACCTTACGGACCATGCGGGCCGGCGTGGAGGCGCCCCGCCGGCGGCCCTACCGGCTGGC
>NZ_KI271726.1:67456-69523 GCF_000469445.2 Oscillibacter sp. KLE 1745
CGCCCCGCCGGCGGCCCTACCGGCTGGCCTGCGGGCTGACACTCGTACTGGACCTGCTGTGGGTGTTCTATGTCATCGCCCTATGGTGCCACGGGGCCCACACCAGCCGCCGGACATTTCAGCAGATGGAGGACGTTTTCGAACCGGTGCCCTATGTGGCGGTGTCCCAGAACGGGGAAGCCTGGGCCAGCCCCCAGGAGAACTGGCTCACCAGCGAACAGTGGTGGACCATAGAGGACTATACGGAGGGGCGGCGGTACTACCGGTACAGTGAGGCCAGGTATTACCGCCTCCGCTTCCCGTGGCTGGCGGACGACCTGGCGGACAGTCTCCTGGTGGAATATGGGGACGAATACGCCCCCACGGAGACCGAATACCCCGGCCTGGACGAGGCCTGGACCGGGGAGGCGGTGAACGGCGATCAGTATCTGCTGTTCCGGCTGGGAGATCAGGTGTGGAGCGTGGAGGCAGAGACGAACGCGCCGCTGGCAGAGCTGCTGCCCCAATATGCCGCCGTCCTGGCGGAGTTTCAATAGAAAAAGAGGGGAGGCGAGTCGATGAGCACCGGCCATCCTTACGTAAAAAGCGAGAAATTCCGGAAGAGCTGCCCCATCAGCATCTACGACGTGGCGGCGGTGGAGACCTGGCTGGAGGACCTGGCCCGCAAGGGGGAGAACCCCGTCTGCTTCACGGGCAGCCGGGTGGACCTGCTGCTGGACGAACCGTGGGAGTGCCGCTTCCGGCTCCAGCCTCTCCAAAGGTGGAAAGAGGCTTTGGACCCGGAGCGGGTGGAGGCATACCGGAGCATGGGCTGGCGGCTGGTGGGGCAGATGGGGCCCTTCTGGGTCTGGCGGTGCGATGACCCGAATGCCCCGGAGCTGGACACGGACCCGGTGGTCCAGGGAGAGGGATACCGATACTTAAAGCGGCGGATGATCTTCCGCACAGTGGGGGGCGGGCTGATCTGGCTGGCAATGACGGCGTATTTCATCCTGGCGGTGGCGCTTTCGGCTGCTTCTCTGGAGAACATCCTGAGAAACGCCAGCTGGCTGGGCTTTGTAGCCGCGCCGCTGGTGGCTGCGGCGCTGCTGACCATCTTGGGGGTGCAGCTCTGGCTGGATGCCCGGAACACTTGGCGGCTGTGGAAGACTCTGACGGCGGGCGTCCCGCTGGAGAGGCCCAAGCCATACCGCCGTCAGCTGCGGCTGGGACAGCTGGCGTGGGGCGCTGCACTGGTCATATCTGTGCTGAATCTGGTGGTCAGCATTCAGAATCTGGACGGCAATCCCTCTGGTTGGGACCATGCGGCGCGGACGGTTTATGAAGCGGGGGAACGTCCGCCGGTGCAGATGGTTCTGGCGGACCTGACAGCCCTGGACGGCCTGGAGCCTTTGCGGACAGAGGTGCAGGAAAAATCCCTTCCCATCGCGCCGGAGATGTACGCTGCCCGCCAGTCTGCGGTGCTGCCCGACGGGGAGCAGGCTTTTCTCCAGACCGCGTATTACCGTATGCTGACAGCCGGATTGGCCCAGACCTTGACGGCAGAGCTGACGGAGAACCAGGCCGGCTTTCTGGACAGCCGGCCGGAACTGCCGCTGGACCCAATAGAGGCCCCGGCTCTGGACGGCTTCTGGTGGGCAGAGGAGGCGGACGGAATCGGAAGTCCTGAACAATTCGCCGTGCTCCGGCAGGGAAAACAGGTTCTTACCCTTTGGTACACCGGCTCTGCGGACCTGCGGACAGAGACGGCGTATCTGACCTCTTTGCTGGAGAAATGACACGCCGCCCCCGTCAAGAAATCCCTCGCCGCCTCATACACTGTTCACCAGGGAGGGGGCCGAGGGATGGATGCCTATGATTGGAGCACAGGAGTCTACGCCACAGCGGTGGCCATGGCAAAATGCATGACCACGGAGGAGCTGTCCCGCACGGCGATCCTGCTGACCCAGCTGGGCACCACTCTGGGCACCCTGGCGGCCCTGCGGCAGATGGAGGAGGGCGGTACAGGAGCCGTCACGGAGGTTTGAAGAACAGCAGAAACCCGGCGGGGGACCTTTCAGGTCCCCC
>NZ_KI271727.1:0-3112 GCF_000469445.2 Oscillibacter sp. KLE 1745
CGGCCTCCAGGAATTTTCCTGGAGGCCGCGGCTGTTGGGAAGATGGACGCTTGCGCGTCTGGATTTATGGGCTGTTTCTGCCGGGGCGGCCTGGCGACTTTCTCAGAAAAATAGTTCCTGCTTGTTTCTGGGCTGACTACCTGTGCACGGGACTAAAATGAGCAAAAGCCCCCACTCTGAAAAGAGTGGGGGCTTTCGTTATAAAGAAATGCTGATATACCGAAAAGAATCTCAGGCGTTGGCGTCAGCCAGGGTGACAGTCAGAGTGATGTCATTGGTGATCGGAGTGCTGTCGGAAATCTTAACCGTCAGGGTTTGAGAGTCCGCAGTACCGCTGGACTTGGGAGCGATATCGCCAGCATCCCACAGGGAGACGTTTGCCACATCGCCGGTCAGAGCACCGCCATTGTTGCTTGTAACTGTGGTAACGATGATGCCCGCGGTCAGATTAAAGTCTGCGTCGTTCTTAGCAGCCAGCGTGATCTCGATTTCGACATCTTCACCGGACTTGATGTACAGGGCGTTGTCGCCGAGCTTGGAGGCTTTAACGGAGATGCTAGAGTTATCAGTCAGACTATCATCACCACTCAGGTTAACCGTTTCGTTAACCTTGTAGAAGCCATCTTCGTATTTGTAGCCATCCTTGATGGTAGTGCTATTGTCAGTGGTCACCTTGTGGTCGACAGTGCCGTCCTTATCAGTGATCTCTACATACTTGCCTTTCAGAGCCAGGTCCTTGATCGTGGTGGACGCAGCCAGCAGCTTGGCAGAGCCGTTGATGGAGACCGCATAGCCCTCAATGATTCCAGTGCTGGAGTTGAACTTCGCAGCGCCTTCCACATCATTCAGAGTGAACTCATAGGTGCCGCTGTTGTTCTTAATTGTACCGACCTCATAGCCCTTGTCGGCCAGGGCGGTCTTCAGGTACTCCACGGCATCCATGGCGTTGGGCTTATCGGTGCCGGTGCGGTAGGTGACCGTCATGCTGTTGAGATCGGAGATGTCCACTACCACATTGGAGGGGATCTCCACCTTGCCGCTGTCCTTCTCATCGTCCTCAACGGTCTCAATGAACAGGGACTGCACCAGATAGTCGCTGATTACAGCATAGACCTTATCGTTGTTGTCCTTCACCACGGAACGGTAAGAGCCGGTGCTGATGTTGCCCTTCTTGTCGACGGTGTAGAAGGCGGCGTCATCATCCACACTGACAGTCCAGTTGTCATCCGCAGTATCCAGAATGACGGTGTAGTCGCCGGAACGCTTGTCAACGCCGGTGCCACCGTTCACAGCCTGCTTGGAATCCGTGGTGTTGTCAAAGGAATCGTAACGGGTCACCTTGGTGATGACGCCGTACTTATTGGTGGAGAAACTCTTGTACAGGCCGTTCAGCCCATCTCCCAGCTCCTCGGCCACCTTGACAGTGGTGATCTCGCCGTTGACAACAGCATTGTACTCGAAGTAGTCGTCATCCGCGTCGTGAATCAGATCGGAGACAGACTCGCCGGCCAGGAACAGCATCTTGGAGCTGTCGTCCTCCACGTCCACCTTGGACTCGGGCATGATGAACATGACAGTGACCATGCTGCCGTTCTTGCAGAAGTAGTACACGTCGACCTGACGATCCTTGCCGCTGGCAGCCGTAATGCTGGGTGCGTTCTTGATGCCAGTATAGGCGGTGTACTCGTCGGTGTCCTCGGTATCCTGAACCACAAACAGGGTCTTGGAGTTGGCGGTCACGGCAGTGCCGTCCACATTAATGCTGGCCTTGTCGTTCTTCAGAACGAAGTTGGAAATATCGGTTTCTTTTACAGTCTTGTTATAGCCACCCTTGTCCTGCTTGGAGGAAACTTCCTTCAGCGTGTAGACATTGTCGGAATCCACCTTGTAAGTAACAATGGTGTTGTCAGCAATATCGTTGCTGTAGTCTTTCTCGGTGGTGACTACCTTGGTGGTGCCGTCGGCAAACAGGAGCTCGGCCTTCTTGCCGACGAAGTCACTCTTGTTGGCGGTGGCCAGCACCAGGGCATAGTCCTGAGCGGTCAGTTCCTCTTCCTCGATGTAAATGACATAGCCATAGGCATCCAGGTAGACGGTGTAGTCGTTCTTCACGCTCACGTCACCCAGCAGCTCACCG
This sequence comes from Oscillibacter sp. KLE 1745, assembly GCF_000469445.2. Taxonomy (NCBI): domain Bacteria; kingdom Bacillati; phylum Bacillota; class Clostridia; order Eubacteriales; family Oscillospiraceae; genus Oscillibacter; species Oscillibacter sp. KLE 1745. Next base: position 2,138 of record NZ_KI271727.1, read on the forward strand.
GAAACGGTCCTGGAGGTCTTGTAAGCGGTATCAGCAATGGTCAGCCCCTTATTTTCATCGTCAGAGGCTTTGTTGATAACCTTGGTCACGGTGCCGGAGACTTCCTCAGCTGCGGCAACCGACTTCACTTCCTCAGCTGCTTCAGAGTAGGTGTACAGGACATAGGCGTCCTCCTCGAACTCCTCGTTGGTCTCGAACTCCAGATTGCCGCTCTCGGAGGGCACGACATCCAAGGTGGAGACAACCACATAGGCGTCCTTCTTAGAAGTGGCGGCCACGTTTTTGCTCACTTGGCCCACATAGGTGTTGACCTCGGTGATAGTGACGGTGCCGTCATCCTCGTCATAGAAGACTTCGGTCAACACACCGTTGGCACCGAACTTGGTGTCATCGTCACCCTTCTTGATGGCCACGGGCAGCTGATCCTTCATGTTGGGGTGATCCTTGGAGGAAACGCCGTCCACATACACAGAGACATCGTCCTTGGCAACGGTCTTGTTCAGGCCCAGATCCTTGTAGATGTCTCCCACTTCCACCTTAGTGGTGTAGGTGGCGTCAGCATCCTTGGCATAGGTGCCGATCTCGTCGGACTTCAGGGTCCAGACGTTGGAGGGGCGAGCAAAGTCATCCTCGCCGCTGTCATCCAGTCTCAGATCAGTGAAGTACTTCTCAGCAAACTGCATCTTGCCATCGGAATTGATGTACTTGTCGCTCTTGCCGTTGTTCTCCACATCGGAACGGCTGGAAGTGGTGTTGATGGTGATGTCACCCACAACGATGGTGTTCTGCTGGTCATACTCCACCATGGTGGCCTGCAGCATGTTGAACGCATACAGGGCAGCCTCCTGGCGGGTCACGGCCTTGGAGCCCACGAACTCGTCGTTGCCGTCGTCCAGGCCAATGCCCACGGCCTGCTTGATGACGGACACGGTCCAGTTGGGGCCGGTGTAGCCCTCGATGGAGCTGTCATAGCCC
>NZ_KI271727.1:3212-9115 GCF_000469445.2 Oscillibacter sp. KLE 1745
TACCCTGCTGAGAGCAGTAGGTGATGTAGCCCGCAAAGGTGTTGGTCACGGGAACATCCTTGAAGGGGGCGGTGCCTGCGTTCAGAGCGGAGGCAGTGGTGGGGCCCAGGATCAGGTTGCAGATGATCTTGGCGGCCGCACCGCGGGTCAGGACATCATCGGGACGGAAGTCGCCGCCGGAATAACCGTCGACAACGCCCAGAGCAGAGATCACATCCACAGCTTCCTTGTAGGTGATCTCGCTGTCGTCCGTGAAGTCCTTGGCGCCGGCGCTGACGGTGACCAGAGACATGGTCATCACCAGAGCAAGCACCAGAGAAAGGAACTTCTTCATTTGGGATTTCTCCTCCTTTAAAATATTTGCGGTCCGCCGGTATGCCTGCCGCCGGGTCTGAGATTCGTGTGGGGGCTAGCCAACCAACTTGTGTCGGCCTACACCAACCACAGAGCCGGCCGCCAGTGACACTCCCGCCGTCCGCAACGCCAATGTATCAGTGTTTTTCCGGATTGTCTACGGATTCGGCGTGATTGTTATTCAAACGAAACACGCCGTTCAAAAGCGCCTGATTCGTGGTAATTTATGTAACAAAAGTTGCAGATTTCCAAAAAAGAGAGAGGCGGGAAACCGGGGCTGCCCGGTCTCACGCCTCCTTCTGCAAGAGGATGTATTTCTGCCCGTCCTTGGCGATCTGGTGCTCCGCCAGCATCCGCTGGAGAATGGGCCAGCACTGGCGAGGGCCGATTCGCAGCACCCGGGCAATGTCCTGGCGGTAGGCAAACCCCGCCTCCGACAGGTACGCCAGGATCGCCTGCTCCTGGTCCTCCGGCGGCACCACCGTGCTGGGCAGGTAATAGCGGTTTCCCACTTTGGTCAGCTTTCCCCGGGCCACCATCTGCCGAAGCCGGTTGTAGGCCGTGTTCTTGGAGACCCGCAGAAGGGCCATCACCTCATTCCGGGTGATGGAGCCCTGGCGCCGGACAACGTCCAGCACCTGGTTCTCGCCGCCCACCCGGATGTCGTAGTCCAGGCGCAGGTCCCGCAGGGAGAGATCGTCCAGCCCGCCCTGCACCAGCGCCGCCCGCACCAGCTTGGACAGGCGGGTGCGCTCATAGGGGCGGCGGCTGCGGGGGGACATCAGGACCCACTCCGCCTCTGGCGGCGCCGCCTTGCGCAGCTTCTGGAGAATGGACAGGACGCCGCTGGTCAGGCGGACCTGCCGGTCCGGCAGGATAAGCCGCTCCTTCTGCAGGTCCACCTGGTCCCACCGCAGCGACGCGATCTCCTCCACCTGGAGCCCCAGCTGCCAGGTGAGCCACAGGGCCGCCCCGGCGGGGGTGTCCTGTTCCGCCTGCAGCAGCTTCCAGAGGGCGAACTCGTCGATCTGCGGCGCTGCCTTCCGGCGGATGCGGGTGGAGACCTTCTTCTCCGTCAGGTAGGCCGCGAAGTGGACGTTCATGGCGGCGGCCTCCAGCCCGGTGATCCGGGAGACGTACTGCCAGTCGTGACGTTCCAGCTGCCGCAGAACGTAGTCGTGGCGCAGGTCGATCAGGCGGACGGCCTTCAGGTCCCCGGCGTCCAGCGCGGCGCGGGCCAGGCGGGAGATGGACTGGGCCGCCAGGGGCTGCTGGTCCCGGTCCGACAGCACCACCCGTTCGCTGCTGCCGTTCCGCTCCCGACGCAGGGCCTCCAGCCAGGCGGCCAGCTCCGGGGCCAGCGGGACCGCCCGGTCCGGCAGCAGGAGCTGTTCGCCCAGCAGATCCACCTGAGCCCAGGTGAGGTGCTGGATTTCGTCCCGCATCAGACCGGCCATCCACGCCAGCCGCAGGATGGCTCCCGCGGCATCATTTGTATGCTGTTCCAGCACCCGGCAAAGCAAGGCTCCATCGGGGCGGTTGAGCGTGTAACTCTGCATGGCGTCTCCTCGTTTTGTTACGCTTGTGTGTCACAAAAATGACCTTCCTGCTTTTGGAAGCCTGCGGGTGACGGAATCTTCTCTATAAGCTAACGTTTTTTGTGACAATTGTTATGCACGTGAAACCGCTTTTGAAAAAACTCCTAAACCATTGCACCACAATGGATACGGAGATTTTCTCACTCAAAATATACACTATAAGATAACTAAAATCAATATCTTATAGCATATTTTGAATGGACACGTTCCAGAATAGACTTATTCTAAAAGGAGCGTGAAACAGATGACAAAACAGGAGCGAGTCGCCATGGGGCACCGGCTGCGGCAGCAGAGGACCCTTCTGGGCCTCACCCGGGAGGAGTTTGCCGAGCTGGCGGATATCAGCGCCGGCTATTACGGCCAGATCGAGGTGGGGACCTCGCAGATGTCCATTGACACGCTGATTAAATTATCGAAGACGTCGCAGCTCTCAATGGAGTATATCCTTTTGGGAGAGGAGATTCAGCCCGATGCAGATCTGACCGCCATAGAGGCCCTGCTGGCCCGGTGCACGCCCCGGGAGGTCCGGCTGGCTGAGAAGGTCCTCCGGCTGTTTCTGCTGCGGGGAGACGCATAGCGGGCCTGCGGCGGCCGGATAGATCTGCGCCCGCTGGGTTGAAAAACCGGATCCACTTCTTGATTCGGCGGCCGCCATCCACTAAAATAGGGAGGTAAACCCGCAGGGCGGAGAAACGGATATGCGAGAAAGGACGGGATCCCATGGAACTGCAGAAGGGACAGAAGTGCAAACTGGCGGACCTGACCGGAAGCGGACAGCTGCGAATCTCCGTGACGGTGTCCCTGCCGGGGAGCGAGGCGGACGTGACCTGCTTCGGCGTGGACGGAGCGGGGAAGTTGTCCGACGACCGTTATTTTATTTTTTACAACCAGACCAGTTCGCCGGAGGGCGCCGTCTCCATGCACCAGTCCGGGGAGTCCACGGTGTTCTCGGTGGACCTGAACCGCCTTCCGGGCTTCCTGCAGAGGCTGGTGGTGACGGTGGCGGCGGAGAGCGGCACCATGCAGGCGCTGGCCCGGGGACTCCTGACGCTGGAAGGAGAGTTGGACCGGGCGGCCTATGTCTTCACCGGTGCGGGGTATCAGCAGGAGAAGGCCCTGATTCTCTGCGAGGTGTACCGCAAGGATGGGATTTGGCGCTTTTCCGTGGTGGACAGCGGCTTCAACGGGGGACTCTCCGCCCTGCTGGCCCACTTCGGCGGGGAGGAGGTCAAGCCTGACCCGCCGACCCCGGCACCTGCTCCGCCGGAGCCGAAGGTGAATCTCTCCAAAATCAGCCTGAAGAAGAGCGGAGAGAGCCACAAGATCGACCTGACGAAAAACCGTCGGCGCATCCACGTGAACCTGAACTGGGACCAGCGGCGGGGCCTGTTCAGCCGGGGCATCGACCTGGATCTGGCCTGTATGTACCGGCTGAAGGACGGGCGGCAGGGGGTCATCCAGGCCCTGGGCAACAGCTTCGGTGTCGCCGATCAGCCCCCCTACATCAAGCTGGACAAGGACGACCGCTCCGGCGCCAGCGCCAACGGCGAAAACATGGACTTCTTCCGGCCGGAGCTGATCGACTTCGCCGTGGTTTTCGCCTTCATCTATGAGGGCGTGCCCAACTGGCGGTCCACCAACGCCCGGGTGGTGTTGAGCCAGCAGGGGGCGCCGGATATTGAGGTCCAGATCGACAACCCCAACAGCAACGAACGGTTCTGCGTCCTGGCCAGCCTCACCGGCCGGGACGGCGGGCTGGAGGTCCGGCGGGAGGACCTGTTTTTCAACAGCCACCGGGCTGTGGACGCCCATTACCACTTCGGCTTCCGCTGGGTGGCGGGCCACAAATAACACGGGAGAGGAGCCGAAGTCATGTTGGATTTGCAGCGGGGACAGAAGATCTCCATTCAAACCGTCTGCCGGACCTGGACCCTGGAGGTGGAGCTGCGGCATCAGGGGCCCCTGGCGGTCGACGTGTCCTGCTTTGGCCTGGACAGCGCAGGCCGCCTCTCCGACGAGCGGTATTTTCTTTTCTATAACCAGCGGCGCTCGCCGGAAGGGGCCATGGCCCTCTCTGAGGGAGCATCCGGCGGAACGGCCCGATTCCAGGTGGATCTGGCGGCCCTGCCGGACCATATCCAGCGGCTCTCCTTCACTGCCGCCATTGACGGCGGCCGCACCCTGCGGGAGCTGGAACAGGGCAGCATCGGTCTGTGGGTCAGAGGGGAGGAGATGGCCCGGTATGCCTACGCGGGGAACGAGTTCTCCGGGGAGCGAGCCATCGTGGCCGGCGAGCTCTACCGGAAAAACGGGGACTGGAAGTTCAGCGCCGTGGGCCGGGGCTTCAACGGCGGCCTCCGGGCCCTGGTGGAGAGCTTCGGCGGCGTGGTGTCAGACCCGGTCCCGCCGCCTCCGCCGCCTGTCCGGACAGCTGTGTCTGCCCGGACAACCCGGCAGCCGGCCGCGCCCGCCGGCGGTCCGCCTCCTTCCGTGGGGGACATCCTGCGCTCCCTGCCGCCCCATGTCTGCACCCGCATGGAGGGGCTGGCCCGCCGCTGCCAAGGGGACCTGGACTTCCTGGCGCCGTTGTACAAAGCCTCCTTTGCAGCACTGGCCCAGGTGCCCCGGGCAGCGGAGAGGGACCTTCAGACGGTCCTGTGCGCCGATGCCTCCGGCTCCATGTTCGACCTGTACCGCGGGGGCCGGGTCCAGCAGATGTTCGACAAGTTCTTCGCCCTGTCCTCCACCCTGTCAGACAGCGGCGCCCTGGACTGCTGGGCCTTTGCTGCGAAGAGCCGCCAGCTGGAGCCGGTGACGCTGGACAACATCCGGGACTACACCTTCTCTCAGGCCGGCGGATACGAGCGGTGGATGAGCATGCTCAACTACCAGTACAACAACGAGCCGGAGGCTATGCGGGACATCATGATGATCTACGGCGGCCTGCGCAGGCCCATTCTGGTGCTGTTCCTGACGGATGGCCGGTTGCAGTCCGACTGGGAGATCGAGGAGATCCTCATCAAGACCTCCCGTTTCCCCGTGTTCTGGCAGTTCATCGGCCTCTATGGCGAAGAGTACGGCGTGCTGAATCACCTGGATGAGATCGACGGCCGCCACACCCAGAACGCCGCCTTTTTGAAGATGGAGGATTTCGACGATTTCATGGACAGCGGCTTTTACCGGACCATTTTCGCAAACACGGCCGCTTGGCTGGAGGAGCTGGACCGGAAGCAGATGCTGCCGTAGAGGAGATGCGCTGGGGCGGATGCTATTTACGGGGCAGCAGGGGGCGGGAGCCGAGGCATGGGACTTTTTCGGGTGTCAAATGATGCGGAGACTGTGAAAAGCCCCTGGGATGGAACCCGGCGCATCAGGGATTTTGCCGCTGGGCATTGCGCACTCCAGCTGATGCGGCCCTGCGGGATACCCCTGGTTGCCCGGAGCGGCAGGCCGTGAGGCTGCGGGATGGCTGTGCCTTCGGATGCGGCACGTCTCCATGCTTCTGTCAGGGGCCATCCCGGCGCTCTCGGGTTTGCGTTACCCCCTTGCCCGGACAGGAAAAAGAAGGTATAATCATTTTGTTCCATCACAGCGGGCGGACAGCCCGCGGCAAGGAGAAACTGAGGAGGTCTTCTTATGCTGTGCACGAGAGAAGTCACGGTCCAGGTCCCTGACGGCCTGCACCATCAGACGGCGGCCCGGTTCATCCAGACTGCCAACCGCTTTACCAGCGTCGTCCGCGTCGTATACGGCGACAACAACGTCAATGCCAAAAGCCTGCTGGGTGTGCTCTCCCTGTCCATCGGAGCGGGGACGCGGATCACGATCACCGCAGACGGAGCGGATGCCGGAGAGGCGCTGGATGCGCTGGAGCAGTGCCTTGCCGGGGCGTGAGCCTTTGGAGCAGACCTGATCTCCTGAATCAAAGAGGGGCCGCCGGCAAAGCCGGCG
>NZ_KI271728.1:0-2142 GCF_000469445.2 Oscillibacter sp. KLE 1745
CGAATCGCCGGGAGTCCGGCGTACAAGCGTTTTGACGGAGGCAAAACCTTGAAGCGGGCAGAATTCACTTCTGGTCGGTTGGTAAAATGAAAAGGGCTCCCGCACGGCGGAGCCGTGTGGGAATGTACGCCGCAGTGCTGCGTGACCGGATTATCGAGCTGCGGGGGGAGAAGTAAATGCACTACGAATGGCTGGACGCATACCTGCTGTCGTTTCCCGGCGTGGAGAAGGACTATCAGCCGGTGTGGCAGTGGTTCCGCTATAAGGTCCGGGGCAGGCTGTTTGCCGCTGTCTGTTCGCCGGGGCCGGAGTACAAAATTTACGGCGGCCACGATCTGGTGAATCTGAAATGCGGGGCGGCGGAGGGCGAGCTGCTGCGGGCCCGGTATCCGGATATCCTGCCGGGATTTTATTCGGATAAGCGGACCTGGATTTCCTGCCTGCTGGACGGAGAACTGCCGAAGGAGGTCCTGCGGGACCTGTGCGGCCGGTCATACGCCCTGGCGGTGGAGAAGCTGCCCAAATACGTCCGGCGGGAGCTGGCGGAGCAGCCCGCGGAGAGCTGAGGTGTTTGCAATGGCGAAGAAAAAAGAGGAAAAGACCAATGTGATGCGGATCCTGGACCAGAGAAAGATCCCCTATACCGCCCGGTTTTATGAGGACAGCCAGGGGCCGGAGGGCACCCGGGAGTACGGCGTCCACGTGGCGGAGGCTCTGGGGCAGGACCCAGCCAGAGGCTTCAAGACCCTGGTAGCCCGGGGGGCGTCCAAGGGCATCTACGTGTTCGAGGTGCCGGCGCCGGAGAACCTGGATCTGAAGAAGGCCGCCAGGGCGGTGGGGGAGAAGTCCATCGAGCTGCTGCACGTGGCGGAGATCAACGCCGTTACCGGCTACATCCGGGGCGGCTGTTCCCCGGTGGGGATGAAGAAGCAGTATCCCACCGTGTTCCACCGGACGGCGCTGGACTACGAAACCGTCTATATCTCCGCCGGGAAGATCGGCGCTCAGGTGGAGCTGGCGCCCCGGGCGCTGCTAGACCTGCTGGGGGCCTCCACGGCGGACATTGTCGTGGACCAGGGATAGGCCCAGGTGGAGTCCCAGGGTGAAGGCGTCGGTGGACCACTGGAGGTAGCGGGCCAGAAAGGCGTCCTGAAGGCACAGGCGGGCGTCCCCGGAGAGGGAGAGGCTGTCCGCCAACTGATCCACGGATTTGGAATCGAAGGGGTCTGCTTTCTGCAGAATGTCGGCGGCGTAGCCGTCGAAGAGGCGGAGATAGATGGGATTCATTGGATCACCTTCAAACAACATTTAATGATGTATTGATGATACATCATTAAATGATATATGTCAAGGAGAACTCCATGGAAACACTAAAAATATTTGGGGAAAGACTGCGTGCCCTGCGGGATGAACGGCATCTGCGGCAGGCGGATATGGCAGAAGTGCTTCAAATTACCCTTGTCCATTATCAGAGAATGGAATATGGAAAGGTCAATGTCCCATCGCTGACGCTTTGCTTTCTTGCGGATTACTTCAGCGTCACCACGGATTATCTGCTGGGGCGCAGCGACGCGCGGGGGTAAATCCGTTCCGTGCACCCGTAGGGGCCGCCGCCCTCGGCGGCCCGATGGTATGGCCGCCCCTGGAGCGTGTAAGGGAGGTTACAAACCGCCCGTGGAAATTTGGGCCGCCGTCCGGCGGCCACGGGGATTCTGCTCCCGCAGGGGGCTTGTCCAGCCGGGATGCACCCCCCGTTTTCTTTTCCGACTTGCGGAAAAGAAAACGGGCCGTGCACGGTCCAAAAGAAAAGGCCGCTTGGACGCGCTCCGGTGCAGTGGCCCTCCGCGCGCAACGGGGGTCGGCGTATCGGTGCCTGCTCCGATTTGGACTGGCCTTCGGGCACGCTATGCTCTTCTGCGATTCCTGTTGCTGCCGTCCCGTGGCGGATGGCGCCGACCTCGTCGGGGTGGTTGCCGCATGGAGCTGCTTCTCTTTTCGCTACCGCGAAGAACCCGGCAGCGCGTAGCGCAGCGGAACGCGCGGAAAGAGAAGCAGACCAAATGCGTCCTTGCACCCCGTTGACCTTTACACCCGCGCCGCGGGAATCCGCGTTCAAGCCTGTACCGCACCCCGCCGCGCCCG
>NZ_KI271728.1:2242-58546 GCF_000469445.2 Oscillibacter sp. KLE 1745
CAAGCCTGTACCGCACCCCGCCGCGCCCGTCGGGAGGTCATCGCAAACCCGCAGGCACCATCTCTCGTCAACTCCCGTACAGCAACTTTGCACGGACGTGCAAAGTTGCGACCAAAAGCGTTTTTTCTCTTACACCGGGCGCGGCGCGTTCTCTTTTTGGCGCTGACAAAAAGAGAATGGGGGGCGCATCCCCCGTGGAAACGGCCCCCTGGCGGGAGCCAGTCTCCCCGGGCGGTTGAAAAGCGCCTCTACACCTCCGCCGGAGGCATTTCCGGCACTGAAAAGAGAAACCTCTCCTGAAAGGAGTCAATCATACACATTATGCAGGACAAGATCATCGTCAAAGGCGCCCGCGCCAACAATCTGAAGAATATCGACGTCACCATCCCCCGGGACAAGCTGGTGGTCATGACGGGCCTCTCCGGCTCCGGCAAGTCCTCCCTGGCCTTCGACACCATCTACGCCGAGGGCCAGAGAAGGTATGTGGAGTCCCTCAGCTCCTATGCCCGGATGTTCCTGGGCCAGATGGACAAGCCCGATGTGGACTATATCGAGGGTCTCAGCCCCGCCATCTCCATTGACCAGAAGACCACCAGCAAGAACCCCCGGTCCACCGTGGGCACGGTGACGGAGATCTACGACTACCTCCGCCTGCTGTGGGCCCGGGTGGGCACCCCCCACTGCCCCAAGTGCGGCAAGGAGATTCGCCAGCAGACCATTGACCAGATCATCGATCAGGTCCTCTCTCTGCCGGAGGGCACCCGCATCCAGGTGATGGCCCCCGTCATCCGGGGCAAGAAGGGTGAGCACGCCAAGATCTTTGAGGACGCCAAGCGGTCCGGCTACGTCCGGGCCCGGGTGGACGGGAATCTGTACGAGCTGGACGAGGAGATCAAGCTGGAGAAGAACAAGAAGCACACCATCGAGATTGTGGTGGACCGGCTCATCATCCGTCCGGATATCCAGCAGCGGCTGACGGACAGCGTGGAGACCGCCTCCGGCCTCACCGGCGGGCTGGTGGTCGTCAACCTCCTGCGGGAGGAGCGGGATCTGACATTCTCCCAGAATTATGCCTGCGAGGACTGCGGCATCTCCATCGAGGAGCTGACGCCCCGGATGTTCTCCTTCAACAACCCCTTCGGTGCCTGTCCCACCTGTACGGGTCTGGGCAGCCAGCTGAAGGTGGATCCGGAACTGATCGTGCCGGACAAGTCCCTCTCCATCCTGGAGGGGGCCATCCAGGCCAGCGGCTGGAACAACATCCGGGGGGACGGCATCTCCCGGATGTACTTCGACGCCCTGGCGAAGAAATACCACTTCTCCCTCACCGACCCCTGGGAGACCCTGCCGGAGGACGTGCGGAGCATCATCCTCTACGGCACCGGCGGGGAGAAGCTGGAGCTCCACTACGACCAGCCCCGGGGCAAGGGCGTGCTGTATCAGCCCTTTGAGGGCATCTGCAACAACGTGGAGCGCCGCTACAAGGAGACCCAGTCCGATGCCAGCAAGCGGGAGCTGGAGGAGCTGATGGCCGAGTGCCCCTGTCCCACCTGTAAGGGAAAGCGGCTGAAGAAGGAGTCCCTGGCGGTGACCGTGGGGGACAAGGACATCGACGCCCTGACCCGGATGTCCGTGGTGGACGAGCTCCAATGGGTGGACCGGCTGGAGCTGACGCACCAGCAGCACCTGATCGCAGACCGGATCCTGAAGGAGATCAAGTCCCGGCTGGGGTTCCTCCAGTCCGTGGGCCTGGGCTATCTGACCCTCAGCCGCAGCGCGGGGACCCTCTCCGGCGGCGAGAGCCAGCGGATCCGCCTGGCCACCCAGATCGGCTCCAGCCTGATGGGGGTGCTGTATATCCTGGACGAGCCCTCCATCGGTCTGCACCAGCGGGACAACGACAAGTTGCTGGCGACGCTGCAGAACCTGCGGGACCTGGGCAACACCCTGCTGGTGGTGGAGCACGACGAGGACACCATGCGGGCGGCGGACTACCTGATCGACATCGGTCCCGGCGCCGGCATCCACGGCGGCGAGGTGGTGGCCGCCGGTACACCGGAGGAGGTCATGGCCAACCCCAACAGCCTGACGGGTCAGTATCTCTCCGGCAAGAAGAGGATCCCCGTGCCGGAGACCCGGCGGCCGGGCAACGGCAAGAGCCTGAAGGTCATCGGCGCGGCGGAGAACAACCTGCGGCACATCGACGTGGAGTTCCCCCTGGGGACCTTTACCGTGGTTACCGGCGTGTCCGGCAGCGGCAAGAGCTCCTTGGTGAATGAGATCCTGTTCAAGAAGCTGGGCGTGGAGCTGAACCGGATGAAGGTCCACCCCGGCAGGTGCGACCGGATCGAGGGAATCGAGTATCTGGACAAGGTGGTGGACATCGACCAGAGCCCCATCGGCCGGACACCCCGGTCCAACCCCGCCACCTACACCGGCCTCTTCAATGACATCCGGGACCTGTTCGCCTCCACTCAGGAGGCCAAGAGCCGGGGCTACGGCCCGGGGCGGTTCAGCTTCAACGTCCGGGGCGGCCGGTGCGAGGCCTGCTCCGGCGACGGTGTGCTGAAGATCGAGATGCACTTCCTGCCGGACATCTTTGTGCCCTGCGAGGTGTGCAAGGGCAGGCGGTACAACCGGGAGACCCTGGAGGTCCGCTACAAGGGCAAGAACATTGCCGATGTGCTGGAGATGACCGTGGATGAGGCGGTGGAGTTCTTCGCACCTCTGCCCAGAATCCGCAACAAGCTCCAGACCCTGTGCGACGTGGGCCTGGGGTATGTGAAGCTGGGCCAGCCCTCCACGGAGCTCTCCGGCGGTGAGGCCCAGCGGGTGAAGCTGGCCACGGAGCTCAGCAAAATCGCCACCGGCAAGACCATCTATATCCTGGACGAGCCCACCACCGGCCTCCACACCGACGATGTGCGCAAGCTCCTGGAGGTGCTCCAGCGGCTGGTGGACAGCGGCAACACCGTGGTGGTCATCGAGCACAATCTGGACGTTATCAAATGTGCCGACCACCTGATCGACCTGGGTCCCGAGGGGGGAGACGGCGGCGGCACCATCGTCTGCACGGGCACGCCGGAGGAAGTGGCTGCCTGCCGGTCGAGCTTCACAGGTCAGTATCTGAAAAAGGTGCTGGAAAAGTAAGCTGGGGCAGACGATCCCCTTGGAGCCCCCGCCGGAGCCCAGCGAAGCGGGTCCGGTGGGGAAAGGACGGGCCGCGGAGGGAGCAAGCCGAAGGCCGGGGCGCGGGATCCGGAGCAGGCGAGGACGCGCACAGGCACGCCGGAGGAGGTGGCCGCCTGCCGGTCGAGCTTCACGGGCCGGTACCTGAAAAAGCTGCTGGAGCGGTAAGACCGCGCAAAAAGGGCCTCCGCTGTATGCGGAGGCCCTTGTCTATGGGGCGTCAATTCCAGAAGTTCGGAAACAGCAGCTCCGAGATCACCTTCACCAGCAGCAGGAGCAGCACGACCACCACCGCAGGCCGGACGATTTTGCTGCCGTTCCTGATGGCCAGGCCGGCGCCCAGATAGTGTCCCAGGATGGAGGCCAGAGCGGCCGCCAGCCCCACACCCAGAACGACGGTCCCCGCCATCAGGGCGGAGCACACACCGCCGATGTTGGAGGCCAGGTTGATGACCTTTACCCCGCCGGCCGCGTGGCGGGTGTCCATCTTGCCCAAGTGGATGAACACCAGCATCAGAAAGGTGCCGGTGCCGGGGCCGTAGTAGCCGTCATACGTCCCGATGAGCAGCGCGGCGGCCCAGACGATGGCCGCCTGCCGCCGGGGCGGGATGGGGGCCGGCTCCTCCGGCCACATTTTGGTCCGCAGGGTGAAGAAGGCCACCACCGGCAGCACCGCCAGCAGCAGATACTTCAGCACCACATCCGGCGTGTGAAGCTGCAGCTGGGTCCCGCAGACGGAGCCTGCCACCGCCAGCCCGGCGGCAGGCAGGAACAGCCGCCAGTGAACGTACCCCTGGTGGATGAAGCGGGCGGTGGAAAACGCGGTGCCGATGCAGGAGGAGAGCTTATTGGTGCCCAAAACAAAGTGGGTGGGCAGGCCGGAGAAGGCCATCAGGTATACAGGGACGGAGATAATGCCGCCGCCCCCGGCGATGGCGTCCATAAAGCCGGCCAGAAAGACGCCGCCGCAGATCAGAAGGACCACCCACAGGGGGAAGCCGTCCAGCGTGGTTTCCGTGAAGAGAGTGAGGACCGAGGCTGACATATATGCACCTCCCGGAGTAAATTCGACAAAATCTCTATCAGTATACCAGCTCCATAGGCCCCTGGCAAGAGCGGAAGCGCCGCAATTTTGCTGAAATTCCCGCATCTCCCCGAAGAAATGCCGCCGGAACGGTTGTTTTTCCGGCGGGCGTGTGATACTGTGAAACAGGCGGGGCGGGATCGCCCGCGAAAATGCTCAAAGAAAGTTGAGGATCACCTATGTCAAACATCAAAAACGTCGCCATGATTACCGTGTGCGGACGGCCCAACGTGGGCAAGTCCAGCCTGACCAACGCCCTGGTGGGGGAAAAGGTGGCCATCGTCTCCAACAAGGCACAGACCACTCGGAACCGCATCTACGGCGTGGTGAACCGGGAGGACACCCAGTATATCCTGCTGGACACGCCCGGCCTCCACAAGCCCAAGTCCGCCCTGGGGGACTACATGGTGAAGGTCGTCACCTCCAGCCTCTCCGACGTGGACTGCGCCCTGCTGCTGGTGGAGCCCATCCCCCATGTGGGCGGCCCGGAGCAGGCACTCATCGACCGGATCCGGGAGGAGGAGATCCCCTGCATCCTCTGCGTCAACAAGATTGACACTGTGGAACCGGCGGAGCTGCTGCCGGTGATCGCCGCTTACAACCAGGCATGGGACGGCTTTGATGCGATCATCCCCATCTCCGCCCACACCGGCAGCGGCCTGAAGGATCTGATGAAGGAACTGCGGAAGTATGCCCAGGAAGGCCCTCAGCTGTTCCCGGACGGGATGACGACGGACCAGCCGGAGCGGCAGGTGATGGGGGAAATCCTGCGGGAGAAGCTGCTGCTGTGCCTGGACAAGGAGATCCCCCACGGCACGGCGGTGGAGATCACGAAGTTCTCTGAGCGGGACAGCGGCGTCATCGACGTGGACGCCACCATCTACTGTGAGAAGGCCAGCCACAAGGGGATCATTATCGGCAAGCAGGGGGCCATGCTGAAAAAGATCAGTTCCCTGGCCCGGCAGGATATGGAGAAGTTCATGGGCACCAAGGTGTATCTGGAGACCTGGGTGAAGGTCAAGGAGAACTGGCGGGACAACGTGAATTACGTGCGGTCTTTCGGCTACCGGGACGAATAAGGAGGAAGCGTGCGGTCTCCGGTATTCCGCAGGCTGCCGTGCGGGGAGTGAGAATATGAGACTGGTATTGAGCGACACGGCACTGCCAACCGGACTGCCGGTCCGGGAGGACTGGCACTATGTGGACCTGAGCCAGCTGAAAATCGCGGACTGTATGGGCTGCTTCAGCTGCTGGGTCAGAACGCCGGGGCGGTGCGTGATCCGGGACGACGCTGTAGGCGTATATCCCCTGATTGCCCACAGCGACCATGTGATCTATGTCAGCCGTCTCTTCTGCGGGTCCTATGACGTACCGATGAAGACCATGCTGGAGCGGGCCATTCCCATCCAGCAGGCGTTTATTCGGATACACCACGGAGAGACGCACCATATACAGCGGGCGGTGGCGGAGAAAGACGCGGTGATTCTGGCCTATGGAGATACCGGAGACGAGGAGCAGGCGCTCTTCCGTCTGCTGGCGGCCCGCAACGCCCATAATATGCTGTTTCGGAGCTGGAGTGTCCGCTTCCTTCGGGAAGAGGAGCTGGCCGGGGCCATTAGGGAGGAGGTACGCGCATGGGAAAGCTCCTGATCGTCAATGGGAGTCCCCGGGCGCCCCGTTCCAACTCCCGGAGGTATATCGAACAGTTTCTTCCGTGTTGGGGAGAGACGGCGGACCAGTATACCGCGCTGAGGGGTGGACCGCTCTCCCCAGAGGACTGTACGGATCTGCTGCTGGTGTTCCCCCTGTACGCAGACGGCATACCGGCGGTGCTGATGAGGACCCTGAAGGAACTCGCAGTATGGAGGGGAACGGCCCGCCCCAGGATCCACGTACTGGTGAACTGCGGCTTTCTGGAGCCGGAGCAGACCCGGCCTGCGGTAGAGATGGTGCGCTTTTTCTGCAAACGATATGGATTTCCCTGGGGGATGGCGCTGCAGATCGGCTCGGGAGAGGCGATCTTGAATACGCCTTTTTCCTTTCTGGTGCGGCGGGGCCTGCGCCGCCTGGCCGCTGGTATGCGGGCGGGACGGAGCGAGGTGCTGTCGGTGCGGATGCCGCTGAACAGGCGGATGTTCGTCTGGGCCTCCGGCCGGTACTGGACTGATTACGGCGCGAAAAACAACATCACCGCCGGAGAGATGCGGACCATGGAGATCGAGGGAGGCTAGAGATTTCCAGCCATAAAAATCCGACAACATTCGCAGACTACTCCTGGGAGGAGGTCTGCGGAATGGACACACAAAGGCTTTGGGAGTGCTTCTGCCTCACCGGCGAACCGCTGGTGTACCTGCTGTATCAGGCCGCTCTGGACCAGGAGTCCGGCGGCGGGATCAGCGCATAGAACGGAGGGCGGACGCTCTCCGTACATAAGGAGGGAGCGCGTTGGCCGAGCGGGCCTACATCGTGACAAAGGGCGTGGTCCTGCGGGAGACGGAGACGAAAGAGGCGGATAAGATCCTGACGCTGCTGACAGCGGACCGGGGCAAGATCTCCGTCATCGCCCGGGGCGTCCGGCGGAAGAGCTGCAAGTACGCCGCCTGCGCCCAGCAGATGGTCTATTCGGAGTGGACCCTCTATCAGAAGGGCGAGTGGTACTACGCCAATGAAGGAGCCACGGCGGAGCTGTTCAACGGCCTGCGGACGAATCTGGAGGCGCTGGCCCTGGGCTGCTACTTCGCGGAGCTGACAGAGACCGTCACGGCGCCGGAGGTCCCTGCCGGGGCACTGCTGCCCCATCTGCTGAACGGGCTGTACGCCCTCTCCGCTTTACAGAAGCCGCCGGCGCTGGTGAAGCCCGCCTTTGAGATCAAACTGCTGTGCTTGGCGGGATATGAACCTTTGGCGGACAGCTGCGCCTACTGCGGCCGGCCGGACCCGGAGCAGCCCCTGCTGGACGTGGTACAGGGCATCCTGCGGTGCCGGAGCTGCGGCGCGAAGGAGAGCGCCCTCTCCATGCCCCTGTGCCCGGATTCCCTGGCGGCCCTGCGGCATATCGTGTACGGGGACCCCAAGCGGCTCTACTCGTTCCGGCTGACAGGCCCGGCGCTGGAGCGACTCTCCGCGGCGGCGGAGGCTTTCGTGGCCGCCCAGCTGGAGCGGGGATTCCGGACGCTGGAATTTTACAAGAGCCTCCAGCCGCCGGAAGAGTTGTCGAAATAAGATACATTTTGTATTTCTTTTGCTGATTTATACGAAACGGAGCGGAATATGACAGAATTTGTCCTCGGCTCCTACCGGCTGGAGGTGGACGTGGAGGCCACCCGGGCCTGGTATGGCCGTTACGGTAACGCTACCGGGGGCTGCGGCTGCGCCTACTGCCGAAACTATGCTGCCGCAGTTGGGGTCCTGCCGCCAGAAGCAGCAGCGTTTCTGGAACCCCTGGGGCTTAACCTCCGCAGGCCCGGAGATATTGGCGAGTATGGTCCCCGCCAGGGCGGGCGGTGGTATATGCCCATGTGGCACATTGCAGGCCGCCTGCTGGAAGCGGGGGAGGGAGAGCTGCCCGTTGCCCCCGGCGTCACCGCCGGGTTCGCCACAGATATGGGACCGTTCCTCCGGAACTTCCCGGAGCCCTGCTTCCAGTGCTGGCTTTCCATGACCCTGCCCTGGGTGCTGGAGGAACCGGCAGATGAAGCAGCTGACGACAGGGACGATGAAGTGAAAACCCTTGACAGGAGAACCGAACCATGAGTGACCTATTTGACAAATCCATCCGCACCCTGGAGCTGCCCCGGGTGCTGGAGCTGCTGAGCGAGCAGGCTGTCAGCGCCGAGGCCAAGCAGCGGGCCCTGCGCCTCCGGCCGGAGACGGAGCCGGAGGAGGTGCTGCGCCTGCTGGACCAGACGGACGCGGCCCGAAATCTCATCGGCCTGCGGGGCAGTCCGTCGTTTTCCGGCGTGAAGCCGGTGGCGGAGGCCCTGGACCGGGCGGACCGGGGCGGCGCCCTGAACACTCGGGAGCTGCTGACCATCGCGGATCTGCTGACCGCCGCCCGCCGGGCCAAGGAGTACTTCAACGACGAGGCGGCGGAGAAAACCGCCATCGACCACCTGTTCCTCTCCCTCCACGGCAACCGCTTTCTGGAGGAGAAGATCAAGCGGGCCATCCCGGACGAGGACACCATCGCCGACGCCGCCAGCACGGAGCTGGCGGACATCCGCCGCCACATGCGGGCGGCCCAGGCCAAGAGCCGCCAGATCCTTCAAAAGATCATCTCCTCCCCCAGCTATGGGAAAATTTTGCAGGAGACCATCATCACCCAGCGGGACGGCCGCTTCGTGGTGCCGGTGAAGGCGGAGCACAAGGGCGACCTGCCGGGACTGGTCCACGACATCTCCTCCACCGGAGCCACGCTGTTCGTGGAGCCTATGGGGGTGGTCCAGGCTAACAACGAGTATATTGAGCTGCAGGCCAAGGAGCAGAAGGAGATCGACCGCATCCTGGCGGAGTTCTCCGCCGAGGCTGCCGCCCACCGGGAGGACATCCAGTGGGACTACGACACCCTGGTCCACCTGGACCTGATCTTCGCCCGGGGCCAGCTGAGCTACAAGATGAACGCCGTGCGGCCGGAGGTCCGCCGGGACGGCGCTATCCATCTGCGCAAGGCCCGCCACCCCCTGCTGGACCCCAAGACGGCGGTGCCCATCGACATCGAGCTGGGGGACACCTTTGACACCTTGGTCATCACCGGTCCCAACACCGGCGGCAAGACCGTGACCCTCAAGACCCTGGGCCTGCTGACGCTGATGACCCAGTGCGGCCTCCACATCCCGGCGGCGGACCGGAGCGCCGTGTCCGTCTATGAGCGGGTGCTGGCGGACATCGGCGACGAGCAGAGCATCGAGCAGAGCCTGTCTACCTTCTCTGCCCACATGGTGAACATCGTGGAGATTTTAAAAGAGGCGGATCGGCACAGCCTGGTGCTGTTTGACGAGCTGGGGGCCGGCACGGACCCGGTGGAGGGCGCGGCCCTGGCCATCGCCGTCATCCAGCACGTGCGGCGGCTGGGGGCCAAGGTGGCCGCCACCACCCACTATGCGGAGCTGAAGACCTTCGCCATGACTACGGCAGGGGTGGAGAACGCCTCCTGCGAGTTCGACGTGGAGACGCTGGCGCCCACCTACCGGCTGCTGATCGGCATTCCCGGCAAATCCAACGCCTTTGCCATCTCCCGGCGGCTGGGGCTGCCGGAGGACGTCATTGCCGCCGCCCAGGGGCAGATGAGCGGCGAGAGCGTCCGGTTCGAGGACATCCTGACCCAGCTGGAGGAGAAGCGCCAGGCCCTGGAGAAGCGGGAGCAGGAGGCGGACCGCCTGCTGCGCCAGCGGGAAGAGGACGCCAGGCGCGCCCGGGAGTTCCGGGAGCAGATGGAGCGGGCCAAGGACAACGCCCGGAGCCGGGGCGAGGCGGAGGCCAAGCGCATCCTCCGGGACGCCCGGACGGCGGCGGACCAGGTGTTCCAGGAGCTCAGCGAGATGCGGAAGGCCCAGGCCAAGGCCGAACGGATGCTGAACGAAAATGAGGCCCGTGCGGCCCTCCGCCGCACGCTGAACGAGGCGGAGGAGGCCGTGTCCCGCCGCGACGCCCGGCAGGAGCCCATCCCCAAGCCCAGCCGCCCCATCCGGGCGGGGGATCTGGTGGAGATCCCCGGTGTCAAAACGCCGGCGGAGGTAGTGTCCGTGGGCAAGGACGGCACCTTGCAGCTGAAAGCCGGTATTTTGAAGATGAAAGCCAAGGTAGACGAAGTGCGTCTTATCGAGGATGACGAGCGGGCCGCCAGGAAGAAGACGCCCTCTGTCACCATTCGCCAGAACGCCGACCGCGCCCTGCGGGCTTCTGCCGCCCGGGAACTGGACATCCGAGGGATGGAGACACTGGAGGCGGAGAGCGTGGTGGAAAACTTCATTTCCGCCGCCGTCATGGGCAAACTGGAGACCGTAACCATCATCCACGGCAAGGGCACCGGGGCCTTGCGGAAGGCCGTCCACGACATCCTCCGCCGGAATAAGGCTGTGAAGAGCTTCCGCCTGGGCGTCTACGGCGAGGGAGAGAGCGGCGTCACCGTGGTGACGCTGAAGTGAGCCGGAGCCTGTCGCCGCGGTGCGGCATCAGGCGTCCTGCGCGGCGGGACCTTGGAGTGTGAGGGCTCTGCCTGACCGCCCCAATTAAATGCGGGATTCCTGTGGGGTGCTCCCCATGGGGGCGGCGAGCCCGGCAACACTGAAATGAGGGGGTTGACATGGCACTGACCTTTCGATTTGCACAGGAGACCGACACGCTCCTGATCCTGCAATTCATCCGGGAGCTGGCCGACTACGAGCACCTGCTGGACCAGGTGGTGGCCGATGAGGCCACCCTCCGGGACCAGCTGTTTGAAAAGCGCCGAGCCGAGGTCCTCTTTGCCCTGGAGGACGGGACAGAGGTGGGCTTCGCCCTGTTTTTTCAAAACTTCTCCACCTTCCTGGGTCGGGCGGGCCTGTATCTGGAGGACCTGTATGTCCGGCCGGAGCACCGGGGAAAGGGATATGGCAAGGCTTTCTTCCGGCGGCTGGCGGCCATCGCCGCGGAGCGGGACTGCGGCCGCCTGGAGTGGTGGTGCCTGGACTGGAACACCCCCAGCATCGGCTTCTACAAGTCCCTGGGGGCGGAGACCATGGAGGACTGGACCGTTTACCGCCTTACCGGACCGGCATTGCAGAGGCTGGCAGAACCGGAATCTCCGGTTGCGGAAACCGATGAGATTTGATATACTGGAGTCACACTAAAACACACATTCTGGAAATTGCACAATGAGGTGATTTTATGCAAGAGCTTGCAAAGCAGTTCCACATTGCCTGTGCTCAGGGGGATATCGGCCGCTACTGCATCCTGCCCGGTGACCCGGGCCGGGTCCCGGCCATCGCCGCCCTGTTTGACGACGCCAAGCAGATCGCGTATAACCGGGAGTTCAACGTCTGGACCGGCACCCTGCTGGGGGAGAAGGTCACCGCCTGCTCCACCGGCATCGGCGGTCCCTCCGCTTCCATCGCTATGGAGGAGCTCCACAAATGCGGTGCCGACACGTTCATCCGCACCGGCACCTGCGGCGGTATCGATCTGAACGTCCAGTCCGGCGACGTGGTGGTGGCCACCGGCGCCATCCGGTATGAGCACACCAGCCGGGAGTACGCCCCCATTGAGTTCCCGGCGGTGGCGGACTTCCAGGTGACAAACGCCCTGGTGGAGGCCACCAAGAAGCTGGGCTTCCCCCTGCACACCGGCATCGTCCAGTGCAAGGACAGCTTTTACGGCCAGCACGACCCCGCTGCCTCGCCCGTGTACTACGAGCTGCAGCAGAAGTGGGAATCCTGGAAGCGGCTGGGCGTCAAGGCCAGTGAGATGGAGTCCGCCGCCCTGTTCGTGGTGGCGGCGGCTCTGGGCTGCCGGTGCGGCTCCTGCTTCCATGTGGTGTGGAACCAGGAACGGGAGGCCGCCGGCCTGGACCAGAAGATGAGTGAGGACACATCCTCCTCCGTGAAGGTGTCTGTGGAGGCCCTGAAGCTGCTGATTGAGGAGGACCGCAAGGCGGGCCGGTAATTGGCTGCGTTTTTGAAAAAAGATGCCCGGAAATTTCCGGGCATCTTTTTTGATTCCCCATTGACAAGTTTACTTGGTATATGGTATGCTCTGCTTGTAAAGAAAACTTGGTAAAATAAAAAGTAAACTATGCAAAATGGCTTTGGCATGGATTGGGAGGAGATCCGGCGGCACAGCCGGGCGGCTGGCGACTGGTTCTGATCCTGAGTCTGCTGCTGGCGGGAGCCGCGTTGTTGAATCTGGCCGTTTATGTACGGGGCGTACTGGGATGAGAGGCAGGCCCTATGGCTTGGCAAAGAAAGAAAAGGGAGAACGCTATGGAAAAACAGGAAATTCTGGAGAAGAGCCGGCGGGAGAACCGGAAGGGTGACGAACGGGAGCGGACCATCCGCATGGAGGGGGAGTCCTTCAGCCTGCTCTTCGTGTTTTTGATGGGCCTGATTCTGCTGACCTGGAAGCGGGTCCATGGGCTGCCGCATGAGGATGTGCTGACCATGTTCTGGACGGCCTGCGTGGCCAACCGGGTCTACCGGCTGGCCCGGCGGCGGAATACCTCCGACATCGTGACGCTGCTGATCTCTCTTGCGTTTTTGATCTGGAATCTGGTAAAATTCTTTCAAATGGCCTGAGAGGAGGTAGCGCATGGACCGGGATGAGATTTTGAAAAAGGCTCAGGCGGGGGCGATTGGAATGGACGAGCGGGAGCAGCAGGTACTGGGGCTGTCCTTCGGTATCGGCGGGATCCTGATGGTACTGCTGTGTGTCATTCTCGCCATTATACGGCTGGTGAACGGGCAGGATGCCTATGACTACACGGCCATCGTGTTTCTGTATCTGGCGGGCGCAGAGCTGCATTTGTATTGGAGGACCCGGCGGCGGGGCTTGGCGTTGCTGGCGGCGGCCTGCGGCCTGGTGTTCGCGGGCAACCTGGCCGTGTTCCTGCTGGGGTGAGCGCCATGGACGATCAGCTGATCCTGAAAAACCGGCTGAAGGTGGCCCGGGCGGAGAAGGGGCTGTCCCAGACCCAGCTGGCGGAGCTGGTGGGCGTGTCCCGCAACACCATCAGCTCCATTGAGACGGGGCAGTTCAATCCCACCGCCAAGCTGGCGCTGATTCTCTGCATCGCCTTGGACAAGAAGTTCGAGGAACTGTTCTATTTTGAGTGAGAAATTAGGAGTTTGGGTGTCCAGCGGCGCTGACCGGGGCAATTCATCCTGCCTGCGGCGGAGCACAATCCTTCCGCATCCCTAACTGACGGCCGGTCGTTCCGGAGAGAGGAGAGATCTCTGTGGAGAAGGAGAAAATTCTGCAAAGATACCGCCAAGAGGGCGTGGACGAGGGCCGGGAGGAGGTCAACCGCCGGGGAGACGACGCGGGCTTTTACGCCATGTGTGTCCTGGCGCTGCTGTTGATGATCTACCAGGCGTTTACCGGGCAGGTATTTGGAGACGTGGCGGCGATGCTGTTCGTGTTTTGCTCCGTGGGGGCCTTTGCCCGGTACCGGACTGACCGGGACCGGTCCGCTCTGGGCATGGGCATTTTTACCGGCGCTCTGTGCCTGGGATGCCTGGGATGGTATCTGTGGCACACGCTGTAAAAAAGACAGGCGGCGCTGGAAAGCGCCGCCTGCTTGCTTACCGCTTCCGCACCGGGTAGCAGACCTCGGTGACAAATTCTTCTGGGTTCCGGGTCTCGTGGGGACTGACGTGGTAGATGTTGAAGAACAGTCCGTCAAAGGCATAGCCGTTGTCCTCTACCCAGGATGCCACCGCCTGATTCACCTCGCCGATCTGGCGGTAGGGGCCCTGGAAGGTGGCGGAGGCCACTGTCACCGGCGGGATGGTTTTGAATTTGACGTGCTCGGTGTCAGGGTATGTGCCCTTCACCGTCTTTTGGATCTCCACATCCACATCTGCCTCTTTGTACTCCCCGTCGTGGTAGACGCTGATGCACAGGGCCGGGTCGCCGTCCTGGATGTGGAGAAGGGCGGTCTCCCTCACAAAGATGTGCCACAGGTCTCCCTCCCGGTCGTAGCAGGGAAGGATCTGGCGGACGCTGGCTACCTGCCGCTCCGGCAGGGTCTTGATGGTGACATCGTAGTTCATCTGTTTTTCATCCTTTCTCAGCCGTTCGATGGTTGTGTCCAGAAGCCGCAGCCGGTCCAATGCCTCCTGAATGGAGGCCTCCACCGCTGCCCGCTGGGCCAGCAGGCGCGTCTCCATGGCGGTCCGGTCCTCCCAGCAGGCCAGCAGCGCGGCCGTCTCTGCCAGGGAGAACCCCAGGCCCCGCAGGGCGGTGATCCGGTTGGCGGTCATCAGCTGGGCCGCCGCGTACCGGCGGTAGCCGGTCCAGGGATCGGTCTCCTCCGGCACCAGCAGGCCGATCTCGTCGTAGTGGCGCAGCATCCGGATGCTGATTCTGGACAGCTTTGAAAATTCTCCGATTTTGAACATAGGATCCCTCCGCATATATGCGTTTTCTTGAGCTCACTGCTATGGTATGCCCTGCCACTGTGTGAGAGTCAAGAGAATTTTTTCAAAGTCGCGATGAGAGAAAAAACGTTCCGGCCGCAAAAGCGGCCGGAACGGCGGTGGGCTCAGTCGTCGGTGCGGATGCCCCGTTCAATATCCCGGATATTGTAGGGGGAGGTTTGGTAGACGAAGTAATTCAGCCAGTTGGAGTACAGCAGGTGGGCGCAGGAGCGCCAGGTCACCGCAGGCTTGCGGCTGGGGTCATCGCCGGGGAAGTAGTTCTTGGGGACCCGGATGTCCGCTCCGGCGGTCAGGTCCCGTATGTACTCATTCCGCAGGGTGTCCCGGTCATACTCCGCATGGCCCATGAGGAAGATCTGCCGGCCCTGGTCGGTCTTGACGGCGTAGACCCCGGCCTCCGGGGAGGAGGCAAGTATCTTCAGCTCCGGGACTGCCTCGATGTCCTCCCGCAGCACTGTGGTGTGCCGGGAGTGGGGCACCCAGAACTCGTCGTCAAAGCCACGAAAGAGGATGAAGTTGGGATCCTCCACCGTGTGGCGGAACACGCCGAAGAGTTTCTCCGACAGCTGCCGCTTGGGGATGCCGTAGTGGTAGTACAGCCCCGCCTGAGCGCCCCAGCAGATGTGAAGGGTGGAGTGGACGTGCGTCTTGGACCACTCCATAATCTCGCACAGCTCCGGCCAGTAGTCCACCTCCTCAAAGGGAAGGTTCTCCACCGGCGCGCCGGTGATGACCAGGCCGTCAAAGGTCCGGTCCCGCACCTCGTCAAAGGATTTGTAGAAGGCCAGCATGTGGGCCTGGGAGGTGTTCCTGGACACGTGGCCGCTGGGGGCGATCAACTCCAGCTCGATCTGGATGGGGGTGTTGCCCAACACCCGGGCCAGCTGGGTCTCGGTCTCGATCTTGGTGGGCATCAGGTTCAGCAGCAGGATCTGCAGGGGGCGGATATCCTGGGTGATGGCCCGGGTCTCCGTCATGACAAAGATGTTCTCCGACGTCAGAACGGAGGTGGCGGGCAGCTGGTTGGGGATTTTGATGGGCATCTCACTTCACCTGGTCCAGCGCCTGGGCGATGTCGCCGATCAGATCCTGCTTGCTCTCCAGGCCGCAGCTCATCCGCACCAGGCCCGCGGGAATGCCGGCGGCGGCAAGCTGCTTGTCGGTCATCTGCCGGTGGGTGGAGCTGGCGGGGTTCAGACAGCAGGTCCGGGCGTCCGCCACATGGGTCTCGATGGCGGCCAGCTTCAGATGCTTCATAAAGGTGCCCGCTGCCTCCCGGCCGCCCTTCAGCTCAAAGGACACCACACCGCAGGAGCCGTGGGGCAGGTACTTCTCTGCCAAGGCATGGTACTTGTCCCCTGGCAGGCCGCAGTAGCTGACGGAGGCCACCTTGGGATGTGCCGCCAGGAACTCCGCCACCGCCTGGCCGTTCTCACAGTGGCGGGCCATGCGCACATGGAGGCTCTCCAGCCCCAGGTTCAGATAGAAGGCGTTCTGGGGGGACTGGATGGCGCCGAAGTCCCGCATCAGCTGGGCGGTGCACTTGGTGATGAAGGCGCCCTCCCTGCCGAACTCCTCCGCGTAGGTGATGCCGTGGTAGCTGTCGTCCGGGGTGCAGAGGCCGGGGAACTTGTCCGCATGGGCCATCCAGTCGAACTTGCCGGAGTCCACGATGGCGCCGCCTACCGCCGCGCCGTGGCCGTCCATGTACTTGGTGGTGGAGTGGGTGACGATGTCGGCGCCCCATTCAAAGGGCCGGCAGTTCACCGGAGTGGCGAAGGTGTTGTCCACGATCAGCGGCACGCCGTGGGCGTGGGCAGCCTTGGCGAACTTCTCGATGTCCAGCACCGTCAGGGCCGGGTTGGCGATGGTCTCGCCGAACACCGCCTTGGTGTTGGGCCGGAAGGCGGCTTCCAGCTCCTCGTCGGTGCAGTCCGGGGAGACGAAGGTGACCTCGATACCCATTTTCGCCATGGTGACGGAGATCAGATTGAAGGTACCGCCGTAGATGGAGGACGAGGAGACGATGTGGTCCCCGCAGGAGCAGATGTTGAACAACGCGAAGAAGTTGGCCGCTTGGCCGGAAGAGGTGAGCATAGCGGCGGTGCCGCCCTCCAGCTCGCAGATCTTGGCGGCCACATAGTCGTTGGTGGGGTTCTGGAGGCGGGTGTAGAAGTAGCCGTTGGCCTCCAGGTCAAAGAGCTTACCCATGTCCTCGCTGGTGGCGTATTTGAACGTGGTGGACTGGACGATGGGGATCTGCCGGGGCTCTCCGTTGCCGGGGGTGTAGCCCCCCTGGACACATTTCGTTTCGATGCGGTAATCGCTCATGGTGTGTGCTCCTTTCGACTGGATGAAGATGACTTTGGAGACGAAAAAACGGCTTTCGTCCCAAAGAAAAACTTTGAGACGAAAGCCGTCAGGCTTCCGCGGTACCACTCAAATTGCGCCGTCCTCACGGCCCGACGCCCCTTTTGGGGTCCAGCAACCCCTCTGCCCTGACGCGGCAGTCCTCGGAGAGGCCCTACCGGCGGCGCGCCGCCCTCGAACCCTCGGCTCAGGAGCCATAGGACCTGGAGACCCTTGCCGCCGGCTTCCACCGCCCGCCGGCTCTCTGAGGGCGCCGGTCTCCGTCCCTCTCCATCATTGCTTTGGAACATATTATAGCCACGCCGCGGCAAGTTTGTCAACTGCGGATTTTCGCCTCGCATGGACCGCGGCGGCAGTGGACTTTTGGCCCGGCCTGTGGTACGATGGCCCAAACGGCCGGCGGAGGACGCCGGAGAGGGAGGAGCGCCATGGCCTTTACGCCCATCGACGAGCAGACCTGGGAGCGCCGGGAGTATCTGGAGGTTTTCCGCCAGACCGCCATCTATCTGACGGCGGAGGTGGATATCACACCGCTGTATCGGCACACGAAGGCCCGGGGCGAAAAGCTGTATCCGGCCCTGATCTGGTGCGCGGCCGCCGTGCTGAACCGGCATGTGCATTTCCGCTACGGCCGGGACGAGGCAGGGCGGATCGGGATCTGGGATGTGCTGCACCCCTATTACACCGTGCCCCGGCGGGACGCCCCGGACCTGTTCGCCATGAAGGTCACCCGCTTTATGCCGGACTATGATGTGTTCCGCCAGGACTTTCAGGCGGACTATGCCCGGGCGGAGACCTGCGGCCGGCTGCTCTGCGACGAGACGCTTCCCCCGAACCTCTGCGGCATCTCCGCTGTGCCGGGGCTGGCCTTCTCCGCCTTCAGCTTCGGCGGGGACCCTAAGCCGGACTTCACGCCCTTCATCCTGCTGGGGAAGGTCCACCCGGCAGGGGACCGGATGGTGCTGCCGGTGGGCGGGGAGTTTGCCCACGCCGTCAACGACGGCGGCCACATCAGCGGTTTTTTCAAAGAGCTGGAGGAAACCGCCGCCAAACTGTTTCCGGATTGAAGGAGAAAGAGACCGCCCGTGGGGATGCTTGTCCCTGCGGGCGGTCTTCTATTTTGAAAGCCGCGGCCCCAAAAAATTCTGCCAGCCCTATTGACAAGAGGTGCGGCTCATGCTATATTAGCCACATGGTTAGTTACTAGACTAATTAACCAGATAACAAACCGGCAGGAAAGGGGGAACCGCCTTGACGTTGACGGAAGACCGGCCCATCTTCCAGCAGATCGCGGAGCAGCTGGAGGAGGCGATCCTCTCCGGGGCCTACCCAGAGGAGAGCCAGGTGCCGTCCATCACGGAGTATTCGGTGCAGTACCGGATCAATCCCGCCACCGCCCTGAAGGGGATCAACCTGCTGGTGGACGCGGGGCTGCTGTACAAGAAGCGGGGCGTGGGGATGTTCGTGGCCTCCGGCGCCCGGGAGAAGCTCCGCCAGAGCCGGCGGGAGCGGTTTTATCAGGACTATGTCCAGCGGATGGTGCGGGAGGCCCGGAATCTGGGCCTGACGGATCAGGAGTTGCTGGAACTTCTGGAAAGGGGAATGAAAGAAGATGGCCATTGAGTTTCAGCACATCTCCAAGCGGTTTGCGGACACCCGCGCCCTGGAGGATGTGTCTTTGACCTTTGAGGAGGGGAAGATCTACGGGCTGCTGGGCAACAACGGCGCTGGCAAGTCCACGCTGCTGAACATCCTCACCGGGCGGCTGTGCCCGGACAGCGGCACCGTCGCCGTGGACGGCGCTCCCGCGGGCAGCGACGCGGCGCTGGGCAAGCTGTTCCTGGTGGGGGAGAAGAACCTGTATCCCGACGACATGAAGGTGAAGCGGGCCCTGGACACGGCGGCCGTGTTTTACCCGGACTTCGACCGGAGCTATGCGGAGAGCCTGGCAAAGCAGTTCGAACTGCCGTTGAACAAGAAGATCAACGGCCTCTCCACCGGCTACGGGTCCATCTTCCGTCTGATTTTGGGTCTCAGCGTCAACACCCCCTATGTGCTGTTTGACGAGCCTGTTCTGGGTCTGGACGCCCAGCACCGGGACCTGTTCTACAAGCTGCTGGTGCAGAAATACGCGGAGCACCCCTGCACCATGGTGGTCTCCACCCACCTGATCGCGGAGGTGGCGGACCTCATCGAGCACACGGTCATCATCCGGAAGGGACGCATCCTGCAGGACGCGCCCACGGAAGAGCTGACCGCCGCCTGCTGGGCGGTGTCCGGCCCTGCCGGGGTGGTGGACAGCTGGGCCGCCGGGCGGGACGTGTTTACATCCTCTGTGCTGGGCGGACTCAAGACCGTCTGCATCCGGGGCGGGGGGACAGAGGACCTGCCCGCCGGGCTGGAGCGGCGGCGCGTGGGGCTCCAGGAGTATTTTATCAGCCTGATGGAAGAGGAGGATCAGAGATGAACACGCGATTCGGCCGGGCCTTCCGGTATGAGGTCCGGAATTATTTCCGGGCAGTGGCGATCCTGTGGCTGGTCATGGCGCTGATCCCGGCGGCGATGCTGGCAATCACCTATTTCCTGGCCGGAGAGACGGCTATGGAGGGCAGCTTCAACGGCTATTCCATTGCCGTGGGGATGTTCGGCCTTGTGTTGGGCATGGTGGGCCTGCGGGAGAATCAGCGGGTGCTGAACCAGAACGGCGTGTCCCGTCGGTCCGCCTTCCTGGCGGACGTGGCCGCCCTGGCGGTGGCGGCGGTGCTGGTGGCAGCGGGTGTCACGGTGATTATGGGCGCCTATCAAACAGTCTTGGGCGGCCAGGGCCGGCTGCTGATTACAGATCTGTACCAGGTGATCTATGAAGGACCCTCCGCCGGTGCCGGGATCGGTGGCCTGGTGCGGGGCGCGATCTTCTCCGCCGCGGTGGGCTGGATGCTGGCGGCCCTGGGGCAGTTCTGCTCCGCCCTGTACTGGCGGCTGAACAAGTTCTGGACCATCCTGATTTCCGTGACCGTGCCGCTGGTGCTGATCTTCGGCAGTGTGCCGCTGATTAGCTGGCTGGGCACCACCTCCGCCGGGCGGGCGGCGGTGGAGGCCCTGGCGGCTTTCGGACAGTTCCTGGCCGCATCCCCCTGGAACGCGGCGGCGGTGCTGCTGGCCATGGGGGCGGCGTTCTTCGCCCTCAGCTGGCTGCTGCTGCGCCGGGCCATGATCCGGCCTGCAAAGTAACAGATAAAAGTGAAAAGATAAAGGATAAGAGATCTTCCCAAACAAGGGCATCTCTTATCCTTTATCTTATATCTGATATCTCCGGGGGCGCTCCATGTGTCCTATTGTCCGCCCACGATGCGGCTGTACGTGCGGGTGGTAAGGCCGTAGACCAAGGCGTAGATGGCGCAGAACACCAGCAGCGTCCCGGCGGCGCAGAGGGCGAACAGACGGACGTCAAAGAGGTTGAACAGCTCCAGCAGTTTGCACAGCATGGGGAAGGCTGCCGCCACATGGATGCCCGCCGTCACCAGGGGCAGGAAGAACACCAGCAGCACCTGACTGCGGATGGAGGAGCGGACCTCCCGGGGACTCATGCCCACCTGCTGCATGATCTGATAGCGGCGCTGGTCCTCATATCCCTCGGAAATCTGCTTGTAGTAGATGATGAGCACCGTGGACAGCAGGAACAGCAGCCCCAGAAACACGCCCAGGAACAGGAAGCCGCCGTACATGGTGTACAGGTCCACAGCGTTGTCCTGATGGCTGATGACGGAGTACACGTCATTGGCGTCCGCCGCCAGCAGGGGGTCCACAAAGGCCAGCTTTTCCTCTTCCGTGCCGTCCAGGTCCACCTGGACACGAAATTCCCGGTGGACTCTGCTGGCATCCCGGTCGCTGATGGCGGAGACTACGGTCTCATCCGCCACCACCAGGAAAAGCTGCGCCGTCTGGCCGGAGATCAGGATGGAGCTGTTGTATCGGGGAAAGTCCATGATGGTCCCAGCGATGTGAAAAGGGAGGTCTTCGATATAGAAGGTATCCGGCAGGTCCAGATTCTCTGCCTGGACCAGCACCTCTTCCGGCTCCAGGTCCACGGTATGGCCGGTGAGGCGGCCGTAGTCATCGGCGGTGAGCAACCGGATTTCGGTGCTGACGCCCTCCTGCGCCACAAGGGTGAAGGTGTTTCCTGTGTAATAGCCGACGGTGTCCCCCGGAGTGGACCACTGGAGCAGTTCCACCTTCCGGCCCGCGTCTGCTGCTGCGGCCTGGACCCGTTCCAGGGTGTCCTCGTTCAGTGTTGTCTCCTGTTCCGGCGGCACTTCGTCCAGGGACTGGACCACGTCCACATCATAGGGATACATCCGCTCCAAAGCTCCCTCCAGCCCGGCGTACAGGCTGACGGTGGTGGATACCGTCACCAGCACCATGGTGGAGAGGATGCAGATGTTGGCCAGGCCCACGGCGTTCTGCTTCATCCGGTACAGCAGCCCCGCCACGGCGGTGAAGTGCTTGGGCTGGTAGTAGTACCGGGGGCTGTTCCGCAGGTGCTTCAGCAGGGCGATGGACCCGGCGGTGAACAGGCAGTAGGTGCCGACCATCACCAGCGCCACCGCCAGGAAGAAATAGGCCAGGGCGGTAAAGGGGTCCTCTACCGTCAGAGCGGTGGCATAGCCAGCCCCCAGAGTGACGGCCCCCAGCACCACCAGCAGGCGGCGGGTCCGGGGCTCCCGCTCCCCGGCACTGGCGCTGTGGAGCAGTTCCACAGGACGGGACCGGAGCAGCCCGAACAGGTTCCACACCAGCGTCAGCAGGAAGAGGAAGCCGAAGAGAGCGGCGGTATCGGCCATGCCGGAAAGGCTGATCTCAAAGCCATACTCCACCGGCAGGTGGGACAGCTGCAATAGGAGCAGCAGCACCAGTTTGCTCAACAGCACCCCTGCCGCGAGCCCGCCCACAATGGCCGCGGCGGCGCAGTAGAGCGTCTCCCACACCATCAGGCGGGCGGTGTGGCGCTTCTCCAGACCCAGGATGTTGTACAGCCCCAGCTCCCGCCGGCGGCGCTTCATCACAAAGCTGTTGGCGTACAGCAGTAGAACCGCGGAGAACAGCGTCACCACCAGCCGGCCCAGGTACATCAGGCTTTGGAGATATCCGGCCCCCCGGACGGAGGCCACAATGTCGCTGAAGGTCAGGTAGGAGAGAATGTAGTACATGGCGGCCGTCATGCCGCAGGAGAGCAGATACGGCCCATAGAACCGGCCGTTGCGCATCAGATTCACCAGGGCCAGGCGGGGAAAGAAGCCGGACTTACGCATGGGGCTCACCGCCTCCCGCCAGGACCGTCAGGGTGTCGGAGATCCGGCGGAACTGGGCCTCCTGGCTCTCGCCGCCCCGGTAGAGCTGGTGGTACACCTGTCCGTCCCGGAGGAACAACACCCGTCCAGCGTGGCTGGCCGCCTTTACCGAGTGGGTGACCATCAAAATGGTCTGCCCGGTGCCGTTCAGTTCTCCAAACAGCTCCAGCAGGGCATCGGAGGACCGGGAGTCCAGAGCGCCGGTGGGTTCGTCTGCCAGGATCAACTGGGGGTCCGTGATGAGGGCCCGGGCCACAGCAGCCCGCTGCTTCTGGCCGCCGGAGACCTCATAGGGGTATTTCGCCAAGATGTCCGAGATGCCCAGCTGATCTGCGATGGGGCGGAGCTTTTGCTGCATCTCCCGGTAGTCTGTGCCCGCCAGCACCAGGGGCAGATAGATGTTGTCCTGAAGGGAGAAGGTGTCCAACAGGTTGAAGTCCTGGAACACGAACCCCAGGTGGGACCGGCGGAAGGCCGCCAGATCCCGCTCCCGGATGGCAGAGAGGGGCCTGCCCTCCAGTAAAACCTCCCCGGCGGTGGGGCGGTCCAGGGCCGCCAGTATGTTCAGCAGGGTGGTCTTGCCGGAGCCGGATTCCCCCATGATGGCCACGTACTCCCCCTCCTCCACGGAGAAGCTGACGTTGGACAGGGCCTGGACCTGCGTGCCGCCGAAGCGGGTGGTGTAGATTTTCTGTACATGCTGTACTTCCAACAATGGCATCAAGATTCCTCCTCGTATCGGATCATGCCTCTATTGTAGCCAAAGGGCCGGACTGTCTGCCATGGATTTGGCTTACAGTCCGGCCCGATTCCTTACAGTTTCGTCACATTGGGTCACTCCACCACCCGTCGGCCCCGGGAGAGGTCCAGCCGCACCAGCGTCCCCTGCCCGGGGCGGGAGACGATGGAGATCCCGTGGTTCAGCCGGTCCATCACCCGGCGGCACAGGTACAGCCCGATGCCGGTGGATTTCTTGTCCTCCCGGCCGTTGTAGCCGGTGAAGCCCTTCTCGAACACCCGGGGCAGGTCCTCCGGCCGGATACCGATGCCGCTGTCGGCGATGACCAGCGTCTCTCCGTCCCCGTAGATCCGGATGCGGCCCCCGGCGGGGGTGTATTTCAGGGCGTTGGACAGTACCTGCTCCACCACGAAGGAGAGCCACTTCCCGTCCGTCAGCACCGTCCGCCCGGTCTCCCGAAAGTCCAGGGTGATCTTTTTCAGAATGAACATCCGGGCGAACTTCCGCACCGCCTGCCGCAGCAGGCCGTCCAGGTCCGTGTCCCGGAGGACATAGTCCGTGCTCTCGCTGTCCAGCCGCAGGTAGCCCAGCACCATGTCCACATACTGCTCGATCTTCAGGAGCTCCACTTCCACCTCCGTGCCCACAGCGCCGGGATCCTCCTGCAAGAGCAGCCGGGCCGCGGCGATGGGGGTTTTAATCTGGTGGGCCCAGAGGGTGTAGTAATCCGTCATGTCCTCCAGCCGGTCCCGGTTCTCCGCCGCCAGACGCACCCGGTCGGCGCAGACCGCCCTCAGCAGGGCCTGATAGTCCGCCTCCAGTACGCCCCGGGGCGGCGGCAGGGGCAGCACCGACTCATGGACCTTTCGTAAAAGCCCTTCCAGCTCCCGGTGCCGCCGGAGAAAGGCGGAGTACCCCAGGGCAAACAGGACCAGCCCCAGCATTAGGCAGAGAAGGCCTGCATAGGCAACCGCCTCCACCGGCAGGCTGTACAGGGCGAACACGGCGGCAAACACCGCCACCGCCCCGGCCAGCAGCAACAGCAGCTTCCACTGGCGCTTGAGATAGGCTGTCAGCATTCCGTCACCCCTCCACCAGATATCCGGCGCCCTTCCGGGTGCGGATGAAATCCGGGAGGCCCGCCGCCTCCAGCTTCCGCCGCAGCCGGGCGATGTTCACCGTCAGGGTGTTCTCATCCACAAAGCTGTCGGACTCCCACAGCCGGGTCATCAATGCGTCCCGGCTGACGATCTCCCCCTTGTGCTCCAGCAGGAGCTGCAGAATCCGGCACTCGTTCCTCGTCAGCTCCACCCGCTGCCCGTGGGCATCCAGCGTCCCATCAGACACGTTCAGCACCGCGGCGCCGCAGGAGAGCAGGTGGGAAGACGGGCCGAAGTCATAGGCCCGCCGCAGCAGGGCCTGGACCTTGGCGGAGAGCACCTGTAAATCAAAGGGCTTTGCCAGCAGGTCATCCCCGCCCAGCTGCATGGCCATCACCACGTTCACATTGTCCGAGGCGGAGGTGAGAAATAAGATGGGCGCCTTGGAGACCCGGCGGATCTCCTGGCACCAGTGGTAGCCGTTGAAGAAGGGGAGGGAGATGTCCAGCAGCACCAGATGGGGGTCGAAGGCGGCGAACTCCGACAAGACGTCGTCGAACCGCTCCGCGCAGCGGACGGTGTAGCCCCAGCCCTCCAGATGGCGGCGGATGACCCCGGCGATGGCCGCGTCGTCCTCCACGATGAAAATGCGGTACATGAGCCCCTCCTCTCCCCCCGCGGTCAGTTCAGCTCCAGGGACTCCAGCTGGGAGATGATCTCCTGCTGGCGCTCGTAGAACAGCAGCTCCTGGTTGTGGGTGAAATACGCGTCGCAGCCGTAGCGGCTGATGAAGGTGGCGGCGTAGTAGTTGATGGTCAGCTCCGTCACCAGGATCAGCAGCTCCTGCCCCTCCGGGAACACCTCCTCGCAGAAGGCGAAGAGGTTGTTCAGCATCTCCCCGGCGGTCTTGGCCTGGGCTTTCAGGCCCTGGACCATCTGGTCGAAGTCCGCCTTCACTGCAGCAAAGCCCGTCTGACTGTCCACGGTCTGTCCAACCAGGGCTTTCTGCCGCTCCAGAGCGGCGATGATCCGGCGGTGAGAGCGCTCCGCCTCCTGGGAGAGACTGCCAGACCGCCTGCCGGTGTCGATGCGGGTCTTCTGACGGCGCAGCTGTTCCTCCAGCAGAGCGGCGAGATCCGCCTCCGGCGCGGTCAGGGCGGCTTTCACGTCCTTCAGGATGCCAAGCAGCTCCCGCAGCATCTCCTCCCGCTCCACCACGGAGCGCAGCTCGCCGGTGGCGGCGTCCAGCAGCAGACCCAGCAGGGACAGCCGCTCGTCGAACTTGGCGGCAGAGGCACGCTGGCGGATGGCCTTGGTGGCCTTGCCGGCGAGGATCTTGTCCACCTGGTAGTCGCTGCGGTACTTGTTGAACAGGTCGTAGTAAACCGCGAACTCCTTGGCGATCTTGGGATTCTGGAGATATTGGATGATGAGCTTCTCATCCACCGGCAGGTGGTTCTGCTCGTACAGGTGAATCATCTGGCTCAGGTCGTCCCAGCCCCGGGCGGTGACGAACCGCTTGCCGTTCACCGTGGACTCCACCTTGTAGAAGTCACCCTTCCGGATCTCCAGGTACGTCATCACCGCCGGATGGACGTGCTTCTGGTAGGCAAACTCCTTCCAGGCATCGAAGTCCGGCTCCACGTCGATGCGCTTGAGCCGGTCCCAGGTAACGATGTCGAACTCCCGGACGGAGCGGTTGTACTCCGGCGGGTTGCCGGCAGTGACCACGATCCAGCCCTCCGGCACCCGATGGCGGCCGAAGATTTTATATTGCAGAAATTGCAGCATGGAAGGGGCCAGCGTCTCGCTGACGCAGTTGATCTCGTCCAGGAAGAGGATGCCCTCCTTTTTGCCGGTGGCCTCCATAGTCTCGTACACGGAGGCGATGATCTCGCTCATGGTGTACTCGGAGACCTGGTACTCCTTGCCGTTAAAGACCTTCTTCTCAATGAAGGGCAGACCCAGGGCGCTCTGCCGGGTGTGGTGGGTCATGGAGTAGGACACCAGGCACACGTCCAACTCCTGGGCGATCTGCTCCATGATGGCGGTCTTGCCGATGCCCGGAGGGCCCATGAGGAACACAGGCCGCTGCTTTTCCACCGGCACTGCGTAGCTGCCGAACTCATCCTTGGTGAAGTATGCCGTCATGGCGTTTTTGATCTGTTCCTTGGCCTCTTTGATGTTCATGGTCATTCAACCTGACTTTCCTCAGTATCGGTATGATTCAAAGCGCAAATTCCGCGTCCAGAAAATCTGTGTCCGCCCCAGCCGTCTCCCGGGGCCAGCGGCGGTTGCAGTAGTCCAGAAGAAAGGCGGTGGCCTCTGTCAGACGGCTGCGCAGCAACAGGTCCACCGCGGCCCGGCAGTTGTCCTGGTCCAGAAAGCCCAGGTCTGCCAGCTGCAGCAGCTGGCGGCGCAGGGCGTCGTTGTCCGTCAGGGCCAAGTTCCGGCGCAGATGCTCCAGATAATGTTCCTTGGGCCGCATGTGCCGGAAGTCGTTGGTGCCGCCGTTGGTGTAGAACTCCTGATAGGAGTGGCCCCGCAGCAGGGCCAGCGCGTAGATCAGCCGCTCCTCTCCGGTGAAGCGGTCCTCCTGCCGGTAGCAGGCGCCGATCTCCGGGGCGTACCCTTCCTCTTCCAAAGAGAAACCCAGATAGAAGGCGTATTCCAGCCGCTTCAACTGGGCGTAGCCCTGGCACAGGAAGATATTCTCCCGGGAGGTGTCCTGCCGGACGGTGCCGTTGGCGGCCCGCTCGTCCAAGGCGGCCATCAGGCAGTCCCAGTGGACCATGGCGTGAATGGGGCGCATGCGGGGGGCCGCAATAGCGGTCAGCGCCGGGGAGATGGGGCGGGCGCCGATGGCGTTGGTGGCCAGCCGGAAGAGAAAGGCCTCCTCGTCGGCCAGCTTCTCCGACAGCCAGTCCAGGCTGTCCTGAAAGGCGAACACATCCGCCGTGCCGCCGTATTCCACGATCCGCAGGTTTTCAAAGCGATTCAGGCCGTAAAAGGCATCCACATCCGGGGGGATCACCAGAATCTCCACGCCCCGCAGGGCGGGCACGGCCTTGGCACTGACCCGGGCCACCGGCCCCTCCGGCTGCACCACGGCCCGGCGGCCCTCCAGCCGCAGGCATTCCACTTGTGTTTCCATGGTTCAGATCTCCTCGCTCTGTAATACCAGCTTGATGGCCCACACCGGCACGTCCGGCGGGTCGTACCCGTCGTCCAGAAAAACGAAGGCCGCGTCGTAGTCCGGCTTTTTCTCCGGAAAGATGCCGCGGCCGTCGGTGAAGTAGATCATGCCCTTGAGGTTGGTGAACTCTCCGGCCCGGACCAGCTCGTCCACGTACTGAAACACCGGGCGGAAGTCCGTGCCGCCGAAGCCGTGGAGCTGCATGGTGTCCAGATAGTTGTCGAAGTCCTTCTGGCTGGTGATCTTCCGGTCCTCCTGCACCTCCGCGTCGCACTGGATGATGTGGAGATTGATCTTGGTGAAGAAGTTTTCCTGCTGGCGCAGGATGTTGTAGGTCTTGGTGACGAACCGCTGCACCAGGTCGCCGCTGACGGAGCCGGAGGTGTCGATGGCGATGACGAATTCCTTGATCCGCCGGACCTCCTTGTACTCCAGCGGCTCCACCAGGGGCATATTGCCGTACAGGGACAGACCGTAGGTGTAGTAGATATAGTCGAACTCGTCCTGATTCACCTGGGTGACCTCGCCCAGGCTCATATAGCGGCGGAGGAAGTCCGCATAGTCATACGTCTCCCGGTTCACCGCCTTCAGCTCCTGGACCAGATTGCCGGCATCGGTGCCGTGGCGGCGGGATATGGTCTCCAGGTCCACCTGGAGTCGCTCGCTGATCTCCCGCCAGGTCTGCTCCAGGTCACGGTCCCGCCGTTCCGTGCCGGACTTGGGCGTCCGGGCCCGGCTGCCCTGGCCGCCCCGGCCGGACTTCTGCTTGCCGGGGGTGCCGGTCTCCGGTGTCCGGCCGTTGGACTGGCTGCCTCCTCCGGCGCCCTGGCCGCTCTTCACCGGCAGATACCAGGCCCGGTGGTCGTCCGCCAGGAAGGGGTCCCGCAGCCGGGCCATCTGATCGTCGGAGAGCTGCCGGTCCAGAAAGTACCGGTAGAGCTTCTCCGCCGTCAGGAGCCGCACCTGGGAGCGGAGCTCCTTCAGCGTCTCCTCCTGGGCATAGGCCCGGTTGCAGGCGGCGCTCTCCAGGTGGAGGTCCTCAATGGCGCTTTCCACCGCGATGTCGCAAGCCAGGTCCCAGCACCGACGGTCGATGTTGGCGCTGGTGAACAGGTGCCGGAACACACAGTGGAGCACGATGTGCAGGTAGTCCCGCACATTCCGGCCCCGCTCCCGCTTGTACATGGACAGGACGTAGTACGTGTCGTAAAACAGGTGCTGGCCGTCCGTGGCCAGGGTACCTGGATAGGAGGTCAGCTGGAACTGGCTGAGGGCCAGATCCAGAAACCGAAGGTTCACCAGCAGGGTGTTCCGGGTCAGGCGCAGGATATTCTGAGCCAGGGCGTCCGCCTGGCGGAATTTTTCCACATGATCTTCCATAAGCACAACTCTTCCCGAAAGGGCGCCGGGCGCCCGATGTTCTGACCCTTTATTTTAGCATGGGGATACCGGCAATGCAAGAAAAACGCCCCGGACGGCGTCTTGCGCCCGCCGCCGGGAGATGATATGATAAACCTGTATGAACACGAAAGATGGAGTGGAGACATGAGAAAGCTGGTCGTTGGAATATTGGCCCACGTGGACGCGGGGAAGACCACCCTGTCGGAGGCGCTGCTGTATCAGAGCGGCGCCCTGCGGCGCCTGGGCCGGGTGGACCACCAGGACGCCTTTCTGGACACGGACGCCATGGAGCGGGAACGGGGCATCACCATCTTCTCCAAACAGGCGGTGTTTTCCCTGAAGGACACGGAGGTTACCCTGTTGGACACGCCGGGCCATGTGGACTTCTCCGCTGAGGCGGAGCGGACGCTTCAGGTGCTGGACTGTGCCATTCTGGTCATCAGCGGCACCGACGGGGTCCAGGCCCACACCCGCACCCTCTGGCGGCTGCTGGAGCGGTATCACGTCCCCACCTTCCTCTTTATCAATAAAATGGACCTGGCGGGGGCAGACCGCTCCGCAGTTCTGGCAGGCTTAAAGCAGCGTCTGGGCAGCGGCTGTGTGGATTTCAGCGGCGAACGGGACGAATCGTTCCGGGAGGAGGCGGCCGTCTGCGATGAATCAGTGCTGGAGCGGTATCTGGAGACCGGAGTTCTGACAGACGGCGACCTGCGGCGAATGGTCGGGAAGCGGAAGCTGTTCCCCTGCTGGTTCGGCTCTGCGCTGAAGCTGGAGGGGGTCTCGGAATTCCTGGAGGGGGTGGAACAGTATGCCCCGGTTCCCGCCTATCCGGAGACCTTCGGCGCCCGGATCTACAAGATCGCCCGGGACGGCCAGGGCACCCGCCTCACCTATTTAAAAGTGACAGGCGGCACCCTGCGGGTGAAGAGCCTTTTGACCAACCGCTGCCCCGGTCTGGGAGAGGACCAGGTGTGGGAGGAGAAGGCGGATCAAATCCGCATCTACTCCGGCGCCAAGTTCCGCACGGTGGAGGAGGCCCCGGCGGGGACGGTGTGCGCCGTGACGGGTCTCTCCCGTAGCCGGGCGGGAGAGGGCTTGGGGCTTGAGGCCGGCTGGACTGCCCCGGCGCTGGAGCCGGTGCTGACCTATCAGGTGCTGCTGCCGGAGGGGACGGATCCCCACACTGCCCTGGGCAATCTGCGCCAGCTGGAGGAGGAGGATCCCCAGCTCCACATTGCCTGGAATGAGCAGACCCGCCAGATCCACGTGCAGCTGATGGGGGAGATCCAGCTGGAGATCTTACAACGCATGATCCGGGAGCGGTTCGGCCTGGAGGTGGCCTTCGGCCCCGGCGCCATCTGTTATCGGGAGACCATCGCCGCCCCAGTGGAGGGCATCGGCCACTTTGAGCCCCTGCGCCACTATGCAGAGGTCCATCTGCTGCTGGAGCCCGGGGAGCGGGGCAGCGGCCTGGAGTTCGGGACGGCCTGCCCGGAGGACCAGCTGGAGGGCCGTTGGCAGAGGCTGGTCCTGACCCATCTGGCGGAGAAGGAGCACCTGGGGGTGCTGACCGGCTCCCCCATTACGGATATGAAGATCACCCTGGCGGCGGGCCGGGCCCACGTGAAGCACACGGAGGGCGGCGACTTCCGCCAGGCCACCTATCGGGCGGTGCGCCAGGGGCTGATGGAGGCGGAGAGCATCCTGCTGGAGCCCTGGTACGACTTCCGCCTGGAGCTGCCCGCACCTCAGGTAGGCCGGGCCATGACGGACCTCCAGCAGATGGGGGCGCAGCTGTCTCCGCCGGAGACAGCGGGGGAGGAGGCTGTGCTCACTGGTGCTGTGGCGGTGTCCGCTCTGGGGGACTACGCCCGGGAGGTGGCCGCCTACACCCAGGGCCGGGGGCGGCTGCTCTGTTCCCTCCGGGGTTATGCCCCCTGCGCGGACCAGGACGCTGTGCTGGCGTCCGTCGATTACGACCCGACGGCGGATTTGGACAACTCCCCGGACTCCGTGTTCTGCAGCCACGGTGCCGGCGTCATCGTCCCCTGGGATGAAGTGCCCGCCCGGGCGCACGTGTCCAGCGGCCTGGACCTGGGACCGGAGAAAGAGGAGCCGGCGGGGAGGTCTGATACCCGGCGCGCCTCTGTCTACGCTGGGACCATCGAGCAGGATAAGGAGCTCCAGGCCATCTTCGAGCGGACCTACGGCCCCATGAAGCGGCGGGCCTTTATTCCCCCGAAAGACCCCCGGCGCCCTGCTCCGACAGCGGAGGCAGAGCAGGAAAAGCGGACCATCCGGGAGCAGTTCTCCGGACCGGAGTACCTGCTGGTGGACGGCTACAACATCATTTTTGCCTGGGATGAGCTGAAGGCCATCGCCCGGGACAATCTGGACGCCGCCCGCAAGCAGCTGTGCGATCTCCTCAGCAACTACCGGGGCTTCCGGAAGTGCGAGGTCATCGCCGTGTTTGACGCCTATAAGGTCAAGGGCGGCCAGGGCAGCGTGGAGAAGTACCACGACATCCACGTGGTCTACACCAAGGAGGCGGAGACGGCGGACGCCTATATCGAGCGGGCCACTTACGAGATTGGCCGCCGCCATCGGGTGCGGGTGGCTACCTCCGACGGCCCGGAGCAGCTGATCATTCTGGGCCACGGGGCCCTGCGGCTTTCCGCCAGCGCCTTCCGGCAGGAGGTGGAGCAGGTGGAAGGCCAGATCGCGGACATCCTGGCCGCCAACAACCGCAGGCAGAAGACCGGAAACGTCCGCTCCGCCCTGGAGCGGGCCCAGAGACAGACAGAGGAGGAGAAGCCATGATCGGATTGAGCTGTACCGCAGGCGCGGTGCTGGCCCTCTGCGGCCAGGTCCGCGGAACCCTGGAGCGCAAGGGGCTGCCCCAAAAGGAGCTGGACGGCGGCCGGGTGCGGATCGAACCCCGGTACAACCAGGGCTCCGGCTTCGGCCTTGTCCCGCTGAACGGCCGGCAGATGGCTCCCCTGTCCCTGGCGGCGCTGTGGGCGCTGCTGGGGGTGTGCGGCGGCCGGGGCCTGGGGGCCGGACTGCTGCTAGGCGGCGGACTCAGCAACCTGTGGGAACGGATCCGCCATGGACGGGTCCTGGACTATCTGCGCTTTCCAAAGGCACCGGGGCCGCTGAAGAAATACACCTACAATCTGGCGGACCTGGCCATCTTCCTGGGCGCTGTGCTGATGGTGCTGCGCCGCAGAAGGCAGTAATATGAGCCGCCCTGCGTGATTCCACGCAGGGCGGCTCTCTTCATAAAAATTTAAGAAATTTCACAGTTTTTTCGTAAACCAAGGGAATCTATACTGAATTTACGAAAAAAACACGGAACTGTAACTGATTTGTAAATTGACAATTAGTTGTGTTTGTGTATATACTAACTGTACTAGTACGGGCAGTACAGTTTTTTTGAATGGCTTAAAAATTTGTCATTGACAAATTTCAAAATTGTGTTACTGTATTATTAGAACAATACAAAAAGAGACATCGTAACGGACCGCACTCTGCCGCGTCTTATGTGAGACATTTTACAGACATTTGACGCAAACGCCGTGGGATGTTGATCTGGTGGCGTTATACTGGAACTGAAAAAATGTTCCGGAAGTTGAAGCGTTCGGCGGGGCTGCGTCGTATAGGAGAACAAGACGAAAGAAGGGAACCTGTTATGAAGATCCTGATTACCACAGATTGGTATACGCCTGCGGTAAACGGTGTGGTCACCTCTGTGAAAAACCTGCAGCGGGAGTTGGAGCGCCGGGGCCATGAGGTCCGGATCCTGACGCTGTCCCAGTCGCTCCACTCCTGGTCCCGGGATGGCGTCACCGCCATCGGCTCCGTAAACGCCGGACGGATCTATCCCGGCGCCCGCCTCCGCACCGCCATGGCGGGCCGCTGGGTACGGGAGCTGATGGACTGGCGGCCGGATGTGATCCACTCCCAATGTGAGTTCAGCACCTTTTTCCTGGCCCGCCGCATCGCGGAGGAGCTGGATATCCCCCTGGTCCACACCTACCACACGGTGTATGAGGACTACACCCACTACTTCTCCCCCAGCGTCCGGTGGGGCCGATGTGCGGTGGCGGCTTTCTCCCGCTGGGTAGCTGCCCAGGTGGACGGCATGATCGCCCCCACCGGCAAGGTGCGGGGACTGTTGCAGGGCTATGGCGTTCGCTGCCCGGTCTTCGTGGTGCCTACGGGCATCGACCTGCGGCGCTTCCAGCAGGAGGGCGATCCCATGCGCCGGGCGGTTCTGCGGGCCAGCCTGGGCATCCCTGCGGAAAACACTGTGCTGGTGTGCGTGGGGCGCCTTGCGGAGGAGAAGAACATCCAGGAGCTGCTGAAGCTCCGGGCCTCCCTGGGCAGCCGCCCTGTGACGCTGTTGCTGGTGGGGGATGGTCCTGACCGGCCCCGGCTGGAGCAGGTGGCCCACGATCTGCGGCTGGAGGCCCCGGCAGTGATCTTTGCCGGCATGGTGCCCCCGGAGGAGGTGCCGGAGTGGTACCGGCTGGGGGACCTGTTCGTCAGCGCCTCCTCCAGCGAGACCCAGGGCCTGACCTACATCGAGGCACTGGCCGCCGGCGTGCCCGCCCTGTGCCGGGCGGATCTCTGCCTGGAGGGCGTCATCCTGGAGGGAGAGAACGGCTGGCAGTACCACAGCACTGCGGAGTTCCGGCAGCGGCTGGAGGAGTTCCTGGCCAGCCCGGAGACCCACGAAGCACTGAAGCGGCGGGCCGCAGAGAGTGCGGAGCAGTTCTCCGCCCAGCGGTTTGCCCAGCGGGTGGAGCGCATCTATCAGATGCAGCTGGCCCGGCGGGCGGCCAGCTGTGTCCAGGGGGTGACCGCATGAGCCGGGGCGTGGAAAAGACCGCTCTGCAGGCGGCGTCCCTCTTCGGACTGATTTTGTGCGTGCTGACCGGAATCTGGGCCTGGCAGGCAGGACTGCTAACATCCCAGGAGCGGCTGCAGGCCTTTGTGGCCAGCTGCGGCGCCGCCGGCGGGCTGCTGTTCGTGGCGTTCCAGATGGTGCAGGTAGTGGTGCCGGTGCTGCCCGGCGGCCTGGGCTGCCTGGTGGGCGTGGTGCTGTTCGGCCCGGTGATGGGGTTTGTCTACAATTATGTGGGCATCTGCATCGGTTCGCTGTTGGCCTTTGCCGTGGCGCGCAACTGCGGGCGGCCGCTGTTGAGCCTGCTGTTTTCGGAAAAGCTCATCGCCAAGTACAGCGAT
This sequence comes from Oscillibacter sp. KLE 1745, assembly GCF_000469445.2. Taxonomy (NCBI): domain Bacteria; kingdom Bacillati; phylum Bacillota; class Clostridia; order Eubacteriales; family Oscillospiraceae; genus Oscillibacter; species Oscillibacter sp. KLE 1745. Next base: position 36,050 of record NZ_KI271728.1, read on the forward strand.
TGGACAGAGCGGAATGACCGGTTTGCACGGCTGTTCGCCCTGGCGATCTTTTTCCCGGTGGCGCCGGACGACTTCCTGTGCTATCTGGCGGGTACCACCTCCATGACCTGGCGGCGGTTCACCACCATCATTCTGCTGGGCAAGCCCCTTTCCATCGCCCTGTACAGCCTGGGGCTGACGGTGCTGTTCCAGCAGATCACAGGCTGGCTGGGGTAAAGACATCCGCGGACGGGCGGATCGGTAAAGGAGACACACATGCGCGTTTTTATCTACAATGGCGGCCTGCGACTGGTCGGCAAAAGCGGTGTGGGACAGGCCATCCTCCACCAGCGGGAGATGCTGCGCCGGGCCCGGATCGACACTGCCGACCATTGGTGCCAGCGGGCCGGGGCCGTCCATATCAACACGGTGCTGCCGGATTCGGTGCTGGCGGCTCTGGCGGCCAAGCTGATGGGGCGGAAGGTCATTTACTACGGCCACTCCACTATGGAGGATTTCCGCAGATCCTTTCGAGGCTCGGACCGGCTGGCACCCCTCTTCCGCAAGTGGATCACCTTCTGCTACAGCCTGGGCGACGTGGTGCTGACCCCCACGGAATACTCCCGCCGTTTGCTGGAGAGCTACGGCCTCAAGCCGCCGGTGTACAGCATTTCCAACGGCGTGGATACAGAGTTCTTCGCGCCGGATCCCACCCGGCGGGCGTCCTTCCGCCGCCGCTGGGGCCTCCGGGAAGGGGAGCGGGCGGTGATTTCCGTGGGTCACACCATTGCCCGGAAGGGGCTGCCGGAATTTCTGGAGCTGGCCCGGCGGATGCCGGAGGCCCGTTTCCTCTGGTTCGGCTGGACGGATCCCCATCTGATCCCCCAGGAGATCCGGCAGGCCATGGAACAGGCGCCGGAGAATGTGACCTTCGCCGGCTTTGTAGACCGGGAGACGCTGCGGGAGGCATATTGCGGCGCGGATGTATTCGCCTTCATGAGTCATGAGGAGACCGAGGGCATCGTGGTGCTGGAAGCCCTGGCCTGCGGCATTCCCACAGTGGTGCGGGACATCCCTGTTTACAACGGCTGGCTGCGGGAGGGACAGAATGCCTACAAGGCCTCCGGCACAGACGAGTTCCAGCAGAAGGCGGAAGGACTTCTGACAGGGACATTGCCGGATCTGACAGCCGCCGGCCGCCGGGTGGCGGAGGAGCGGAGCCTGTCGGTGATGGGGGAGCGCCTGCGGGAGGTCTACCGGCGGATGGACATTCTGCCGGCAGCGCAGCCGGCGGCAAAAACGAACCTCCCTCAGGCGGAGAGACCCGTACAGCACAGCTTCACACCTTAATTCCCGGTATTCCTACGGGATAAGGATACCCTGGCGAGGGATGGTTCCCCATAGCGCCCGCTTCCATTCCGGTTCTGCGGGCCGCCGATGAAGAGAAAAAGCGCCTCCGGCAAAAGCCGGAGGCGCTTTTGGCGCGTTTACTGGGGCAGCGTCTGGACCACGCCGCGGGCACAGTCCACAGAGACCATGGCACCGTCCTTCAGGCGCTGGACGGCGCCGGCGGCGCCCACGATCACCGCCTTGCCCAACGTCAGGCCCACAGTGGCCGCATGGCCGTTGGTGCCGCTCTCCTCGCTGATGACAGCGGCCGCCTGTCGGATATAGGGCAGGAGGTCGTTAGTGGTGTAGGGCACCACCAGCACATCCCCGGGGCGGAACTTGGCGGCCACATCCTCCAGTGAGCGGCAGACGCACAGGGGGCCGGAGGCGTTGCTGGCCCCCACGCCGACGGCGTTGAGCAGGGCCCCGCCCACCAGATGGACCTTGATCATATTGGTGGTGCCGGAGACACCCACGGGCACACCGGCAGTAATGACCACCAGATCGCCCTGCTTCACGAGTTCTGCCTTCTCTGCCGCCTGGATGGCGAACTCGATCAGCTGGTCGGTGTTCTGGGCATAGGGCATCAGCAGGGGCACCACGCCCCAGTACAGGGCCATCTGCCGCTGGACCCGCTCACTGAGCAGGCAGGCCACCACCGTGGTGCCGGGGCGGAAACGGCTCACCAGCCGGGCGGTGGCACCGCTCTGGCTGACGGTGAGGATGGCATCGGCACCGATGTCCATGGCAGTGGTGCAGGCGGCATGGGCCGTGGCGGCGGCGATGGACAGGCGGCTGGAACCCGGCAGGTTGCGCATCCGCTTGGCGTAGTTGATGTCCGCCTCGGTCCGCAGGGCAATGGCATCCATGGTCTGCACCGCCTCCACGGGGTATTTGCCCGCCGCTGTCTCGCCGGAGAGCATGATGGCGGAGGTTCCGTCGTAGATGGCGTTGGCCACGTCGGTGATCTCCGCCCGGGTGGGGCGGGGATTCTCCATCATAGAGTCCAGCATCTGTGTGGCTGTGATGACAGGCTTGCCGGCGGCCACGCACTGGGCGATCATGTCCTTCTGGATGATGGGAATCTCTGTGAAGTCGATCTCCACGCCCATATCCCCCCGGGCCACCATGATGCCGTCCGCCACGGACAGGATCTCCGCCAGGTTGCTGACCCCCTCCTGGTTTTCAATCTTGGCGATGATCTGGATGGAGGAGTCTGCCTCATCCAGCAGGCGGCGGATCTCCCGCACGTCGTCCGCCGTGCGGACGAAGCTGGCGGCGATGAAGTCAAAGCCCTGTTCCACGCCGAAGAGGATGTCCTCCCGGTCCCGCTGGCTCATGTAGGGCATGGACAGGCGGATGCCCGGCACATTGACGCCCTTGTTGTTTTTCATGGCCCCGTCGTTTTCCACCCGGCAGCGGACGTCCGCCGCTGTGGTCTCCAGCACCGTCAGGCGCACCAGGCCGTCGTCCAGCAGGATGGTGTCGCCGGCCTTCACGTCCCCGGGCAGGTCGGCGTAGGTGATGGAGCAGCCTTGCTCATCCCCCACGATGTCCCGGGTGGTCAGGGTGAACTCCTGGCCGGTCCGCAGCATGACGGAACCTGCGGCGAAGGACTTCAGCCGGACCTCCGGCCCCTTGGTGTCCAGCATGGCGGCCACCGGCAGGCCCAGCTCCGCCCGCAGGGCCTTCAGGGCGTCCAGACGACCCTTGTGCTCCGCGTGGCTGCCGTGGGAGAAATTGAACCGGGCCACGTTCATGCCGGCCTCCAGCATCTGCCGCAGGACGCCCTCCCTGTCCGTGGCCGGACCGAGGGTGCACACGATCTTTGTCTTTCTCATAAATAAAAATCCACCTTTCGGTCAAAAGGGATACAAACTGTAAGACAGTTTATCACAAAGCCGCAGCGCAAAAAAGTGGAAAAGTGTTCAATAAACAAGAGGGATCCGCCAAAAGGCCCGTCAGCGCGGGAAGGCTCACATCCCCAGCTTTTCCCGCAGGGCGGCGATCATCTCTTGATATTCGCCCTCGGAGAGCAGCACCGGCTCCGGATTCGTGATGGCAAAGGAACCGCCGAACTCGAATCCGCCCTCGTATTTGGGTACGATATGGAAGTGCAGGTGGGGATTCGTATCGCCGAAGGAGCCCAGGTTGATCTTGTCGCAGCCCCACAGTTCCTTCACTGCACCGGAGGCCCGGGCCAGATCCCGGGCGAAGGCGGCCAGCTCCTCCGGCCCGCACTCGCACAGCTCCTTCCGGTGGTTCTTCAGCGCCAGGGCGCAGCGGCCCTTGTGGGCCTGATCCTTGAAGAGATAGAGCACACCGGCCTCCATCTCGCCGACCTTGTACATGATGGCCTCCCGGCCCTCGTGATGTTCATCGCAGTAAAAGCATCCCATGGCTAGATCTCCTTTTGTCAGAATACGGAGGAAATTTTCCCCTTATTACCATACAACCCAAAACCGCCGCCGTCAAGCATCAGTTCAGGATTGCGCCGGGGCAGAGGTTCTGGTATCATCAGGGTATCAAGAACGAAGACGGAGGAGGAATCGACATGAAACTCGGCTTGGTGACGGACAGCCTGGCAGACCGCTCCCTGGCAGAGGCAGCGGCCGTCTGCCGGGGACTGGGGCTGGAGCAGGTGGAGCTGGGCTGCGGCAACTGGTCCCCGGCGCCCCATGTGGACCTGAAAAGGCTGACGGCGGACGCCGGTGCCCGGCACCGGCTGCTGGATACTCTGGGGGAAAACGGCCTCACGATCTCCGCCCTGAACTGCTCCGGCAACCCCCTGTTCCCCGGGGAGAAGGGAGCCGGAGACAGGGCGGTGGCGGAGGGCACGTTCCTCCTGGCGGAGCAGCTGGGGGTGGAGACCGTGGTGATGATGAGCGGCCTGCCCGGCGGCTGCCCGGAGGACCGCACTCCCACCTGGATCGTCACGTCCTGGCCGCCGGAGACGGAGGAAATCCTCCGCTACCAGTGGAAGGCGGCCGTCCCGGTGTGGAAGGCGCTGGCCACCCGGGCCCGGGACCACGGGGTGAAGCGCATCGCCCTGGAGTTCCATGGCTGGCAGCTGGTGTACAATGTGGAGACGCTCCGCCGCCTGCGGAGTGAGGTGGGGGACGACATTCTGGGGGTGAATCTGGACCCCAGCCATCTCTTCTGGATGGGGGCGGATCCCGTGGAGGTGGCCCGCGCCCTGGCGGACTGCATCTACCATGTCCACATCAAGGACGTGCGCCTGGAACCGGCTGCCGGGCAGAACACCCTGCTGGACACCAAGGGCGTGCTGGAGTTCGCCAGCCGCTCCTGGAACTTCGTCACCCCCGGCACAGGCCACGACGCCGCCTGGTGGCGCCGCTTTCTGGAGACGCTGCGGGACTGCGGCTACGACGGCGCCCTCAGCATCGAACAGGAGGATTACACCATCCCGCTGGAGGAGGCCCTGCAAAAGGCCGTGTCCCTGCTGCGGCAGGCGCTGCCCGCCTGAAATACGCAAAGCCCCGCCTCACGAACGAGGCGGGGCTTTTTTCAGAAGAGGATCACCGCAGGAAATTCCAGTACAGGGCAATGGCCGCCGCCAGCAGGAGCTGCACGGCCAGGATCACCGGCACGCCCACCCGAAAGACCCGGTGGAGCGTCTTGTGGCGGAAGAGGTACATCCCCAGCAGGGCACCCACGCTGCCGCCAACCACGGCCAGAAGCAACAGATTTTTCTCCGGCACTCGCTGGCGGAACCGGGGGTGTTTGGCCAGGAGCTTGTCTACGCCGAAGATCAAAAAGGTCACAGTGTTGATGAGCACCAGCCAGGCGGCCAGCAGCCCCAGGGGAGAGCCGATGAAGGCAACAATACGGTCATTGTGCTCTGTGGGCAGATAGAGTGTCTTTTCTTCCATAACGGCCGCCTCCTGAAACAGCACTGGACTGGCCGGGAGTTCCCAGCCAGTCCAGTGTAGCAGAAGTTTCAGTTTTTGGCAAGCTTGCTGAGTTCCACAGCAGTGGCTGCCGCCAGCTTGGCGTTGTTGTACACCAGCTGGATATTGGAGGCCAGGGAGTCGCCGCCGGTCAGATCCTTGATCTTGGCCAGCAGGAAAGGCGTGGTCTCCTTGCCGTGGATACCCTGAGCCTTGGCCTCCTCCACGGCCTCGTCGATGGCCTTGTTGATGACGTCCGCGTCCATGGAGTACTCCTCCGGGATGGGGTTGGTCACCAGCATGCCGCCGCCCAGGCCCATATCCTGCTTGACATAAAAGGCTTTGGCCAGCTCCGCCGGGGTGTCGATCTCATAGTCCACGGCAAAGCCGCTCTTCCGGGTGTAGAAGGCGGGCAGCTCGCGGGTGCCGTAGCCGATGACGGGCACGCCGTGGGTCTCCAGGTACTCCAGGGTCAGCCCCAGGTCCAGAATGGACTTGGCGCCGGCACAGACCACCATCACGGGGGTGTGGGCCAGCTCCTCCAGATCGGCGGAGATGTCCATGGTGGTCTCAGCCCCCCGGTGCACGCCGCCGATGCCGCCGGTGGCGAACACGGAGATCCCGGCCATGTGGGCGATAATCATGGTAGTGGTGACAGTGGTGGCGCCGTCCCTGCCCTCCGCCACCAGCACGGGCAGATCCCGACGGCTGGCCTTGGCCACGGCAGGGCCGGTCTTGCCCAGGTAGTCGATCTCCTCGGGAGAGAGGCCGGCCTTCAGCCGCCCGCCGATGACGGCGATGGTGGCAGGGGTGGCGCCGTGTTCCCGGATGATCTTCTCCACGTTCAGGGCCGTCTCCACATTCTGGGGATAGGGCATGCCGTGGGAGATGATGGTGGATTCCAGTGCCACCACGGGACGACCCTCGTCCAGGGCCTTCTGCACTTCAGGGGCGATGTCGAGATACTTGTTCAGAGCCATGATAAAAACCTCCAGATTTGAATTTTGGTTATTCGATGGGGAATGGGGTGTCAGGAATTGGAAATGGGGGGGGACCGGGAACTTTAAAGCCCAGCCCGCAGCTTCAGCGCTTCCGCGCTCATGGCGGGGTTGATGGTCTCCGCCCCCTCCATGGCGATGGCGGAGGCTGCCAGACCCGCCTTGGCGGTGCCCGTCAGATCCGTGCCCGCAAGATAGGCCCAAGTGATGGCTGCCATGAAGGCATCCCCGCAGCCGGTGGTGTTCACCATCTCCGCCGGCAGGACGGGTAGGTGCACCCGCTCCCCGGAACGGTCGGCGGCGAACACGCCGTCTCCGCCTAGAGAGATGAATACCCGGTGAAGACCGGTGGCCAGCAGGGCGTCCGCGGCGGCGCGCAGGCTGGCCTCATCGGTGATGGCCACGCCGGAGAGCAGCTCCGCCTCGATGCGGTTGGGCTTGAGGGTGTGGAGCCTGCCCAGCACCGGCTGCAACTTCACCGCCTTGGCGGTGGAGACCGGGTCGGCAAAGATAGGCACCGGGCAGTTCTCTGCCAGATAGGCGATGCTCTCCGCGGGAATATTGGTGTCGATCACCAGCACCTGGCTGCCGGACAGCAGCTTCTGCCGCTGAGAGAGCAGCTGGGGTGTCAGATGGCGGTAGATGTCCATGTCACTGACCGCCAGCAGCATGTCGCCCTTCTCGTCATTGATGAAGAGATAAGTGGAGGTGTGCCCCTCCGGGATCACCGGGGATTGGGAGATGTCGATGCCCAGTTCCCCGCAGCTGGCGGCGATCTTCTGGGCGTACAGGTCGTCGCCGAAGGCGGTGACCATCCGCACGTCCAGGCCCAGAAGGCTCATGTTGTGGGCGATGTTCCGGCCCACGCCGCCCAGACTCATCCGCACCGCGCCGGGGTTGGAGTCCCGGTCCACCGGCACCTCCGACGGCCAGCCGCCGATGTCCATGTTGACGCCGCCCACCACCGTGACATAGGGCGCTGTATGGACGATGTAGCCTTTGCCGGTGATGTAGCCCTTCTTCATCAGGTTGGAGATGTGCACCGCCACGGAGGACCGGGTGATGCCGGCCTTCTCCGCCAGCTCCTGCTGGGAGATGAGAGGGTTTTCTTCGATCCAGTTCAGAATCTGCCGTTCCCGCTGGGTCATGGCGCCGCCTCCTTGTAAGCAAAAATTAAGATATATAATCTAATGCTTAGTTTATCTGTTTTTTTGAAAAAGTCAAGACCCAATTTTTAGCCGTCTGCCGTCTGTGGGACGGGGATGCCCGCTTCGCCTGCCGCAGGCACCGGACAGAGAGGTGCTGATGGGGCGGGAGTTTCATGTTCTCCCAGCGGAATGAAAATCGCGCCGGAAGTGGAACCAAACCGCCGCCTTTGCCGACTATACAGGCAGAGGAGGCGATGCTTCATGAAAAAATGGTGCCTGTTTTTGAGCCTGTATTTCTGTATCTGTCTGCTGGCAGCCTGCGCCGGAGGGGACGTCTCCGCCGGTGCGGGGGCCGATTCCGGCGGCACACCCGCGGAGGAGACCCGGACCGGAGGAGAGACGACGGAGCCCGGCCGGGTGACGGAGACCTTCCGGCTGGTGACTGTGGGGGACGGCGATGATCCGGCTTCTGTGCTGGCCGGGACGGACGGCGGGGCCGGAGCTGTGTACACCCTGGACCTCTTCAGTGTGGAAGACCTGACTATCGAGGGATACACCCAGGAGGAGATGGACCTGCTGGACTGGTCTCCCATGCCTGGCGCTCTGGTGGAGGTCACCTGGGACGGCTCCGTCATGGAGTCCTACCCCATGCGGTTCGGCACGGTGGCCTCCGTTCGCATCCTGGAGGACGGCTTTGACGATCTGTGCCGGCTGTACCTGGACGTGCTGAACGATCTCTGGGAGGTGGACCCCAGCCTGAATGATGGCATCACGGAGCTGGGGGTGGACCTGTCCGGGACCTCCCTGCCGGAAAGCGAACAGGCCGCGGTGGCCTATGCCTTCGGCTCCGCCCACGGGCTGATGGCTATGGAGGGCACCTATCAGGACTTCGTGGACAGCGGGTATATCGACGGGGAAGCACTGTTCTGGAAGGACGGCTGCCTGTTCTCCGTCAAAGAGACCCAGGATGAAAACCCGGTGACCTTTAATCTGCCCAGTTTCGGTCCTGGGGACGAGATGCCGGACTACAGTGGCGTCCGCTTTGACGCGGAGAAGTGGCGCAGCGGCCTGGGGGCCTATTTCTTCACAGACTGCACCGCTCTCCGAAATGGCGGCGGCCAGTGGGGCGATTACACCGTGGGGGCGGAGGCGATCGCCTGAAAACCGGGAAAACGCCCGTTCCCTCTTGTAAAACTATTTGAAATGGAGTACAATATCCATGATTATGCAGCCATTTCCAGCAAAAACAAGAAAACGGGTGAAGTTTATGAGCTATACGAAAATCGCGGCCATCTACGCCGACAGCGAGGCACTCTCCGGCCAGACGGTCACCGTGGGCGGCTGGGTCCGCACCATCCGGGACATGAAGACCTTCGGCTTCATCGAGCTGAACGACGGGTCCTGCTTCAAGAATCTCCAGGTGGTCATGGAGGCCGGGACGCTGGAGAACTATAAGGATATCGCCGCCCAGAACGTGGGCGCCGCCCTGATCGTCACCGGCACCGTCGTCCTGACGCCGGAGGCCAAGCAGCCCCTGGAGCTGAAGGCCGCCTCCATCGAGGTGGAGGGCACCTCCACCTCCGACTACCCCCTGCAGAAAAAGCGCCACAGCGTGGAGTTTCTGCGTACCATCCAGCACCTGCGGCCCCGGACGAACCTGTTTTCCGCCGTGTTCCGGGTGCGGAGCGTGGCGGCCTACGCCATTCATCAGTTCTTCCAGGAGCGGGGCTTCGTCTACGTCCACACCCCCATCATCACTGCCAGCGACTGTGAGGGCGCCGGCGAGATGTTCCGGGTCACCACGCTGGACCCCAAAAATCCGCCCATGACCGAGGATGGGGAGGTGGACTTCTCCCAGGACTTCTTCGGTAAACCTGCGAACCTCACCGTCTCCGGCCAGTTGAACGCGGAGAACTTCGCCATGGCCTTCGGGGACGTATATACCTTCGGCCCCACCTTCCGGGCGGAGAACTCCAACACCCAGCGCCACGCCGCCGAGTTCTGGATGATCGAGCCGGAAATGGCCTTCACAGACCTGAAGGGCGATATGGATGTGGCGGAGGCCATGATCAAGTTCGTCATCCGTCAGGTGATGGAAAAGTGCCCTCAGGAGCTGGCCTTTTTCAACAGCTTCGTGGACAAGGGCCTGCTGGAGCGGCTGGAGCACGTGGCCTCCTCTGACTTCGGCCGGGTGACCTATACCGAGGCAGTGGCGATTCTGGAGCAGCACAACGACCTGTTTGACTACAAGGTCTCCTGGGGCTGCGACCTGCAGACGGAACACGAGCGGTATCTCACCGAGCAGGTGTACAAGAAGCCGGTGTTCGTCACGGATTATCCCAAGGAGATCAAGGCGTTCTACATGCGCCTCAACGACGATGGGAAAACCGTGGCCGCGGCGGACTGCCTGGTACCCGGCATCGGCGAGATCATCGGCGGCAGCCAGCGCGAGGAGCGGCTGGAAATCCTGGAAAGCCGCATCCGGGAGCTGGGCATGAACCCCAAGGACTACTGGTGGTACTGCGACCTGCGGCGCTACGGCTCCTGCAAGCACGCGGGCTTCGGCCTGGGCTTTGAACGGCTGGTGATGTACCTCACCGGCGTCAGCAACATCCGGGACGTCCTGCCCCACCCGAGAACGGTCGGCAGTGCGGACTTTTAAAAAATAAAATCGACTCCGGCGCCCTGTCCATCTGCTTGGACAGGGCGCCGTTTTTTGCGGTTGTGGGGACGGAGGGCGGTACCCTTCTGCGCATTGCCGGCGGTCCGCTGCAACAGTTTTTCTTGAGGAGAGGCGGGGCCCTAGTGTATAGTTAGGAAAAACTCAAAAGGAGGAAAAAAATGGAAAGCGATACAATGGAACTTCTGCGCCTGATGCTGGCGCATCTGCGGCCCAGGCTTCAGGGACGGGACGAAGAGTGGCAGGCGCTGGAGCGGAAGCAGCAAGAACTGATGGCCAGCTTCCGGGAAACCCACGGCGGGGACGTGCCGCTGCTGGAGGAGGTCCTGGAGATGGAGGACGCCTGGGCTGGCGCGGGAGAACGGGCCTGCGCCGCCCACTTCTTTCTGGGGCTGCAAATGGGCCTGGACCTGGGGAAGCTGAACTATCTGCGGGAGGAATAGGCGCTGCCCCGGAGTGCGCGTGAAAGAGAGCGCCCGGACCACGTGGCCCGGGCGCTCTCTTTCAGTTAGATGAAGAACTGTGCCGGATCAGGCCAGCACCCGCACGCAGCGGTCGATGAGGGTCATGTGGACCGCTTCGCCCTCTGCGAAGCGCTTGGACAGCTGGGGGTTGTAGACCTCCACGATGATGGGCTGGTCGCCCAGCATGACCTCGTACTCCACTTTGGCACCGTAGTAAGTGGCCCGGGAGACACGGCCGGACAGGGGGCCCTCTTCCTCAGAGAGGAGAATAGACTCCGGACGAACCGCCAGGCAGCAGGGGCCGTCCTTCTGGACGCCCTCCATCTTGCCGGGGGCGGGGATGGGGAAGGTGTGGCCGCCCACTTCCACCAGGGCGTTCTCGCCGTCCATGCCGCGGAAGGTGCCGTCGATGAAGTTGGCCTTGCCGATGAAGTTGGCCACGAACCGGCTGTTGGGCTGCTCATAGATCTCTGTGGGCGTGCCCTGCTGGCAGATGACGCCGTCCTTCATGATGACCACCCGGTCGGAGATGGCCATGGCCTCGGACTGGTCATGGGTGACATAAAGGGAGGTGATGCCCAGCCGTTTCTGAAGGGCCCGGAGCTCGTCCCGCATGCTCTCCCGCAGCTTGGCGTCCAAGTTGGACAGGGGCTCGTCAAACAACAGCACGCTGGGCTCAATGACCACGGCGCGGGCCAGGGCCACCCGCTGCTGCTGTCCGCCGGAGAGCTGGTTGGGGAACCGGCGCTCCATACCGGTCAGCTGCATCAGCTCCATGACGGCGTTGGTGCGGCGGACCACCTCATCCTGGGAGACCTTGGCCACTTTCAGACCGTAGGCCACGTTCTCCCAGATGTTCAGATGGGGGAACAGAGCGTAGCTCTGGAACACCATGGAGATGCCCCGCTTGTTGGGGGGGATCTTGGCAACATCCCGCTCACCGATAAACACGCTGCCGCTGGTGGGGTACTCAAAGCCGGAGATCATCCGCAGCGTGGTGGTTTTGCCGCAGCCGGAAGGGCCCAGCAGCGTCACCATCTCGCCGTCCTGGATGTTCAGGTTGATGTGGTCCACAGCCACGAAATCCTTGCCGGTATCCGGCTGCTGGAAGATCTTGGTGATCTCTTTTAAAACCACGCCGGAGCTCTTTTTGCCCAGCGCCGACTTTTCCATCTGCTTGCTCATTTTGTTTCCTCCGTTTTCTCGTGAATGCCTGCGCCCTTGGGCACCCTGGAGCGGGGGGCCAGCAGCAGGTTGATCAATCCGTTGAAAATGCCGATAAACACCAGCAGGATTACGACCATCATGGTGACGAAGGCCGCAGCCTGGCTGTATTTTGCCTGGTCAAAGAGCGTGTAGATCTTGCTGGTGACCAGATCCCAGCGGGGAGAGACCAGGAAGATGATGGCGCTGACGGCAGTGATGGCCTTCACGAAGGAGTACACCAGGCCGGAGAAGAAGGCGTTGCGCAGCATAGGCAGGGAGATCCGGCGGAAGGAGTAGCCGCTGCCGGCACCCAGAATGGTGGAGGCCTCTTCAATGGAGTTGTCGATCTGCAGCAGCGTGGTGGTGCCGGACTCAATCGCCACCGGCATATTCCGGAACACGAACACGATCACCAGGATGGCAGCGGTGCCGGTGAGCACTAGGAAGCCGGTGTTGAAGGCCAGGATGTAGGCGATGCCCAGCACAGTGCCGGGGACGGCGAACATCAGAACAGAGGACACCTCGATAAACCGTTTGCCGTAGTAGTCCCGCTTGGCGGTGATGTAGGCGATGACCATGCCCAGCAGGCCGCCGATCAGCGCTCCGATCAGACCCAGGATAATGGAGTTCCGCAGGCTGTCCCAGCCCTGCTGCAAGGCGCGGGTGTACTGGTCCAGGGTGAGGGTGTAGTCGTAGCCCCAGGTCTTGACGAAGGAACCAAAGACCACTGTGCCGTAGAACAGGATGATGACCGCGGCCACCACCAGGCAGACAGCGAACAGGGGCCATTTGATATGGGGCTCATCGATGAGCTTGCGGGCCTGGGTGGGCTTGCCCGTGACGGTGACGAAACTCTTTTTGTTGACCCAGTATTTGTTCAGCAGATAGGCCAGCATGGTAGGCACCAGCATCAAAAGCGCCAGCACGGAGCCCTTCTGCATGTCATAGCTGCCGGTGATGGTTTGATAGACTTCCACAGATAAGGTGGTGAAATCGCCGCCGATGGTGGCGGGATTGGAGAAGTCCTCCAGAGACTGGATGAACACCAGCAGGCAGCCGGAGATGATGCCCGGCAGGGACAGCGGAAAGGTGACCGTCCAGAAGGTGTGCCACCGGCTGGCGCCCATGTTGCAGGCGGCGTCCTCCACCGATGCGTCGATGGAGGAGAGGATGCCGGAGAGGGTCATATAGGCGATGGGGAAGAAACTCAGCACCTGCACCACGATCAGGCTGCCCATGCCGTAGACGTCGTTGTCCGTGATCTTCAGCAGCCCGTTGGTAATCAGCCCCTGCCGCCCGAACAGAAAGATGATGGACAGGCACAGAATGAAGGGCGGGGACAGGATGGGCAGGGTGGCGATGGTCTTCAGAAAGCCCTTGCAGGGGACGTTTGTGCGGGTGATGGTATAGGCGAAGATGTAGCCGATGAAGGTGGCGATCACTGCCACGATCACTCCCAGCACCATGGTGCGGCCGAACGTCTTTAAATACCGGGAGGTGGAAAAGATCTCCGCCGCGGTAGCCAGGGAGAAAGTCCCGGACGCATCGGTCAGGCTGAAGAGCAGAATCTTCACCAGAGGATAGATGACGAATAAAAGCAGGAGCACGATGACCGTAAGGATCGAAATCAGCATGATGGGCTGACGCATGATCATCTTGGATTCGTTCCGCCTTTTCAGGCGGGCGGCGCTTTTGCCGCCCGAACCAGCAGCGTTTGCCATTTGGGTTCCTCCTGTTGATTTTCAAGCGTTTGGCAAGAGGACTTCCTCCCCGCCGGGGAGGAAGTCCTGCAGGCATAGAGAGAATCTTCCGGAATTACTCCAGATTTTCAGAGCTGGCGATGTTCGCCTCGAACTGCGCGACGAACTCGTCCTTGTGCTCGGCAGCCCAGACGGCATCATAGTCGATGACGGCCACGGAGTCCAGCGTCACCAGACCCTCGGCCGGAGTGGCCTGGGAGTTGGTGGGCACCCGGAAGGAATTGTTCTCGGCATACAGGTTCTGACCCTCTGCAGAGCACATGAAGTCGATGAACTTCTTGGCGTTTTCCTGCTCGTCAGCGGGACCGCCCTTGATCAGGGCCATGGCACCCACCTCATAGCCGGTGCCGTCGGTGGGGAAGGACAGCTCGATGGGATAGCCCTCGGTGGTGGGCTGCAGACCGTCGTGAGAGAAGGTCAGGGCAATGGCCGCCTCGCCCAGGGCCACGCCGTTGGGAGCGGCGGAACCGGACTTGGTGTACTGGGACATGTTCTTGTCCAGCTCCTTCAGGTAATCCCACACGGCATCCTCACCCTTCAGCTGGATCAGCGTGGCCAGAACGGTGTAGGCGGTGCCGGAGGTGGCGGGGTGGGCCATAATGATCATATCCTGATACTTGGGATCCAACAGGTCATCCCAGCTGGTGGGATAATCATACCCTTTGTCCGCGAACCAGTCCTTGTTGCAGGCGAAGGCGATGGCGCCCACATAGATGGGGTTCCACACGCCGTCGGGGTCCAGATAGTTCTCCGGGGTGTTGGACAGCTCGGGGGACTGATAGGCCTCCAGCAGGCCCTGGCTGGAGGCGGCGATGTAGTTATCGGTGGAGCCGCCGAACATCAGGGAGGCCTGGGGATTGTCCTTCTCAGCAGCCACGCGGGTCAGCATCTCACCGGCGGAGAGCCGCAGAGCGTTGACCTTGATGCCGGTGGCCTCCTCAAACGCGTTGAAGTAGTAGGCCACCTCGGCCTCGGGGAATGCCGTGTAGACGGTCAGCTCGTTGCTGCCGCTGGACTCCCCACCGTCCCCTTCGGAGGAGGTGTCACTGTTGCCGCCGCCGCAGGCGGTGAGCATTCCCAGCGTCATAGCCAGGGTAAGGAGCAGCGCGAATAGACGTTTGCTCTGTTTCATAAGAGTGTCTCCTTTTCACCAATTTTAGGTTCCGGATCCTCCGGGATTTTAGGGATATTGTAGCATCTCCGGAAAAGAGTGTCAATAATTGGTAACGTTTGCACACAGGAGAAACCCCATAAGGCAAAGACAAAAATAGAAAAAATGTATTTACATAAGAGACAAAAATGGCGGCGGCGCTGGCTTTTTCCGGAAGTTTTGTTAAAAAGCGGAAGGGGAAATTGGTGAAACTATAAAATTTATGACAGCGCTTACTTTCAAACACGTGCCCTTCAAAACCGTTTCGTATCCCCGGGACCCGGCTGGACTGAAATTGCCCAAATTTTTCTCCAGGCTTTAGGCAATCAGCCGAAGATTTCCGCCAAAGTGTGGAAGATATTGACTTCTCTTCCGGCTTGTGATAAACATAAAAGAAACAATTTGGGCGCTTTGGGTTCGTCGAAATTTGTCAAGAATGCTGAGAATGGCGCCGTTCAAACAGCTTTATTTAACCATGCAACCGTTTCCGGGAATATGCGGCAACATCTGCCGCAGAGGTGACCTGCCGAAAGAGAGGGGAGAGTTGGCGGAGCCATTCCTCCCCTTTTTATTGTTTGACTGCCCGGCGCGGGGCGGAGAGAGGAGTGTGCACAGAATGATGGAAGGACTGGCATACCTGCGGGAGATGAACGTGGCCTCCGTCCTGCTGCGCCTGACTGTGGCCATGCTCTTCGGGGGCTTCATCGGACTGGAGCGGGAGCGGAAGCGCCGGCCGGCAGGCTTCCGGACCTATATGCTGGTATGCTTGGGCGCGGCGCTGACCATGCTGCTCAGTCAGTATGAGAGCTACATGGTGACCCACGCCTGGCATGAGACCGCCATGGAGATCGGCCTGCGGACGGATGTGTCCCGCTTCGGCGCCCAGGTCATCAACGGCATCGGCTTTCTGGGTGCGGGCACCATCATCGTCACCGGCAAGCAGGAGGTGAAGGGACTGACCACGGCGGCGGGCCTTTGGGCGTCCGCCTGTATGGGTCTGGCCATCGGCGCGGGATTTTACGAGTGCGTACTTTTGGGCTTCCTGCTGATCCTGCTGACCAACCGGCTGCTGCCCTTCGTGGAGGATGCCATCATCGAAAGCGCCCGGAACATGAACATCTATGTGGAATTCCAGACGCTGGACAATCTGGGGGACATCATTGCCCGCATCAAGTCTCAGGGCGGACAGATTTACGAAGTGGATCTGGACCGGGGCCGGGAGGAGCGGTCCAAGAATCCCAGCGCGGTGTTCTCCATTCGGCTGCCCGGCAGGCACTACCACGTCCGGGTCCTGGCGGCGATCTCCGAGTTGGAGAGCGTCTACACCATTGATGAAATCTGAGGGAGGTGCGGAGATTGCTGCCGATTTTTGACGGTGTGCGGGATGTGACCGTGCTGTCCACCACGCTGCGGATGCTGCTGGCGGTGGTGTGCGGCGGTCTCATCGGGCTGGAGCGGGAGTACAAGCGCCGGCCGGCGGGGTTCCGCACCCATATCCTGATCTGCCTGGGGGCGGCCATGACGACCCTCACCAGCCAGTTCCTTTATTTGAACCTCCATTACTACACGGACATGGCCCGGCTGGGAGCCCAGGTGGTGGCGGGCATTGGCTTCATCGGCGCAGGCGCCATCATCGTCACCCGGCGCCGCCGGGTGAAGGGGCTCACTACGGCGGCGGGCCTCTGGGCGGCGGCCATTGTGGGCCTGTGCCTGGGCGGCGGGTTCTACGAGGGCGGCATCTTCGCCACGGCGCTGATTCTGGCGGCGGAGATGTTCCTGTCCAAGCTGGAGTACCGGATGCTGGACAACGCCCCGGAGGTGAACCTCTATATGGAGTACAGTAACAAGACCTGCCTGGACAATGTGCTGCGGCTGTTCCGGGATTTGAACCTGAAGGTGCTGAACATGGAGATTACCCGCTCTACGGAGACGGAGACGCACAATGCCTGCGCCCTCTTTACCCTGCGGCTGAACAAGCGGTGCCGGGTGGAGCAGCTGATCCCCAAGATGAACGCCACGGAGGGCGTGGTGTCGGTAGAGGAGTTGTAACAGCGGCGCAAGCCGGAAGAATAGGAGAGAGACTATGAAAAAAACGTATGACGTACTGGTGATCGGCCCGGTGTCCCTGGATCACAACATCGACTATCAGGGCAACGAACGCAAGGAGGTGGGCGGCGCCGTGGTGGCCTCCGGCTTTGCGGCTGCCAAAAGCGGCAACCGCACCGCCGTGTTTACCAAGCTGAATCCCGCGGATGCGGATGTGGAGGAGCGGTTCGCCGGGTCCGGTGCGGATGTGTACTGGAAGCCGTCTCAGGCCACCTGCTCCATCCGCAACCAGTATTTCACCGCCGACAAAGAAAAGCGGGCCTGCACCTCCATGGGGGTGTGCGATCCCTTTCGGTTCGATGAGCTGCCGGATATCGAGACCAAGATCTATCACTTCGCCGGCCTGGTGTACGGCGACTTCGACGGTGCCCTCTTTGCCGAGGCAGCCAGGCACGGCAAGGTGGCGGTGGATGTCCAGTGCCTGCTGCGCCATGTGGAGGCGGACAGGACCATGGCCTTCCACGACTGGGCGGAAAAGAAGCAGTACCTGCCGGTGATCGACTACCTCAAGACCGACGCGGCGGAGGCGGAGATCCTGACGGGCCTCACCGATCGGGCGGAGGCCGCCAAGCTCCTGCACAGCTGGGGCGCCAAGGAGGTCCTCATCACCCACAACACCGAGGTGCTGGCCTACGACGGGGTGACCACCTACACCTGTCCCATCAAGGCACGGAACCTCTCCGGCCGGACCGGGCGGGGCGACACCACCTTTGCCGGCTATATCACGGAGCGCCAGCGGGCCGGGGTGGAGGAGGCTCTGCGGTACTGCACGGCCCTGGTCTCCCTGAAGATGGAGACGCCGGGCCCCTTCCAGGGCACCCGACAGGATGTGCTGGATTATATCCGGGAGTTTTATTGAGAAGGCACAGGAGCCGTCCACAGACAGCGGACGGCTCCTGTACAAAAACTCCATTGACAATGGGTATTGTCCGTGATAAGGTAACAAGTGTCAATTACATAAAGGCAAACGAAGTCCCTAGAGAAACGGCGCAAGCCTGCCGAAGGAGTGAAACTCTCAGGTGTCCCGGCACGGGATGAGGACTAGGGATGGATGTGGCTCTGGAGAAGCTCAGATGAGTACCGAAGGTGCAAGGCGGGAAATCCCGCTGAATCTCTCAGGTAAAAGGACAGAGTAAAGGGCAGGCCCTTCCGCACAGCGGAGGGGGCCGGCGCTTTGTTGGGCTGGGCAGGGTCTGTCCGGCCCTTTTCGTTTGCGGACAAGGAGAGAGAAAACATGGACATGGATCTGTTGGCCGCAAAGGTCAGCGAACTGGCCGGCTTTGTGTGGAACGGCCTGCTGCTGTATCTGCTGGTGGGTACCGGCATCATCTTCACCATCCGCACCCGGTTCATCCAGGTGCGCAAATTCGGCGCCGGCTTCCGGCGGCTGTTCGGCAGCGTGAACCTCAACGGCGAGAAGGCCGGCAAGGAGGGCATGAGCTCCTTCCAGGCGGTGGCAACCTCTATCGCCGCCCAGGTGGGCACAGGCAACATCACCGGCTGCGCCACCGCCATGATCTCCGGCGGCCCCGGCGCCATCTTCTGGATGTGGCTGGCGGCCTTCTTCGGCATGGCCACCATCTACGGCGAGGCGGTGCTGGCCCAGACCTTCAAGACCAAGGACGAGACGGGGCACGTCATCGGCGGACCCGTCTACTACATCCGGCAGGCATTCAAGGGGACCTTCGGCAAGATCCTAGCGGGCTTCTTCGCGCTGGCTATCATCTTCGCCCTGGGCTTCACCGGCAACATGGTCCAGTCCAACGCCATCAGCAACGCCTTCCAGGAGGCGCTAGGCATCCCCACCTGGATCGTGGGCGTGGTGCTGGCGGTGGTGGCCGCCTTCATCTTCCTGGGCGGCGTCACCCGCATTGCCGCCGTCACGGAGAAGCTGGTGCCTGTCATGGCCTGCTTCTATCTGGTGGGCGGCCTCGTCATGCTGATTGCCAATATCACCAACCTGCCTCACGCCTTTGCCCTGATTTTTGAGGGTGCCTTCAACCCCCAGGCCATCCTGGGCGGCGCCGTGGGTATCGGCGTGCGAGAGGCCATGCGCTACGGCGTGGCCCGGGGCCTGTTCTCAAACGAGGCAGGCATGGGTTCTACCCCCCACGCCCACGCCATGGCCAAGGTGGAAAAGCCCCAGGACCAGGGCGTTGTGGCCATGGTTTGTGTGTTTATCGACACCTTTGTGGTCCTGACCATAACCGCCCTGGTGATGATTACCAGCGGCGCGCTGAACGTGGGCGACATGGCTGCCAATCCGGCGGCGGAGAACATGGCCCAGGTGGCGTTTTCCACTGTGTTCGGCAGCTTCGGCAATTTCTATGTGGCCATCTGCCTGCTGTTCTTTGCCTTCTCTACCATCATCGGCTGGTACTTCTTCGGCGAGCAGAACGTGAAGTATCTATTCGGTGTGAAGGCTGTCAAGGTCTACGCCTGCATTGCGGTGGTGTGCGTGGCCCTGGGGGCTGTGCTGGAGGCTCCCCTGGTCTGGAACCTCTCCGACCTGTTCAATGCGCTGATGGTGTTCCCCAACCTGCTGGCGCTGCTGGCCCTCAGCGGGCTGGTAGCCAAGGCGGCCAGGGGAGGGGACGCCCTGCGCAAATAAGCGCCCCGCCCAGAAAGAGACCCTCCACCCGAAGTTCCGGGCGGAGGGTCTCTTCAAGCATCCCGGGCGGGGAGGGCCGGACCGCCCTGGCCGTAGGGGAGGGTGAAGACCGGGATGCCCTCCATGGCCGGGGCGATGGCGTACATGGGATAAAAAAACGACAGACCCTCCGCCGTAAGATAGAAGTTCTGCGGGTTGAAATGGCGCCGCAGCAGCCGGCGGACGCCCTCATGGTACCGGGAGATCCCAGCCGTCTCCTGCCGCTGGATCTCCGCCTCCGCTGCCTCCATCAGCCGCCGCTTCCATCCGCTGCGGCGGGGAAAGAAGGCGGACAGAGGCACCGGATAGCCGGAGGTCAGATCCCAGGTATCCCCATGGCGCAGAAGCGTGGGGCGCCCTGAAAAGCCGCTCTCCCGGGACTGGGTATACAGGCTCCAGAGGCCGCCGTCGTTGTAGGTGACCTGATAGGTCAGCTCCGCCCGGAAGTGGGGCAGGGGCAGGCTGGCCGCCAGAGCAGCGCGGTATTCCTCCGCCGCCGCAGGCAGGAGGTACGTCTCACAATAGCGTAGGAAGGAACGGCACTGGAGCTGGTAATACCGCCGGATGCGGCGGGAGACTTTGTCCGCTGCTGGAACTGGTTCCGGCAGGGAGATGGAGGCGGAGAGCACAGGGATCTCCTCTACGGTCCATTCCCGCTCCGCGGTCATGGCCTCTGCGTGCAGCTGGGTGAGAGGTTCGTTCATAGGCGCCGCTCCTTCCGAAAAGATGCTGTTCTGCACCAGCCTATGCCCTGCCGCCGGGCGGGGTGACTGGACACGCTTTAAAGTGCAAGAAATTTTTTCTGTCCGGAGCCCTTTACTTTCACGCGGCAGAGTGTTAAAATACATCTTGGCGGCGAAGCGCCGCAAATCTGTTGGAGCCTCCCAGAAAGGGTACTGGATATGGTAAAGATCGGCAAGAAGGAAAAGAACGGCGAGCTGTACAAGGCGATTCTGCTGCTGAAGGACGAGCAGGAGTGCTATGAGTTCTTCCAGGATCTGTGTACCGTGTCGGAGCTGCGGGCCATGGAGCAGCGGTTCGAGGTAGCCTCCCTGCTGGACGACGGCATGATCTATAACGAGATCCTGGAGCGCACCGGCGCCTCCAGCGCCACCATCAGCCGGGTGAACCGGTCCCTCAGCTACGGCACCGGGGCCTACGAGAAGATTTTCGCCCGGTACAGGAAGCGGGACAAATGAGCAGTTATGACGCCCTGGCCGCCAGCTACGATGCCCTGACAGTGGATGTGGAATACCGCCGGCGGGCAGACTACCTGACGCGGCAGTTCCACAGAAGCGCCCTCCCGGTGGAGACGGTGCTGGACCTGGCCTGCGGAACCGGCACCATGGCCTGCCTGCTGGCGGAGCGGGGATACCGGATGATCGCCGTGGACGGATCCGAGGAGATGCTGACCCAGGCGGCCTGGAAGGCGGCGGCGTTGGAGCAGCCGCCGATGTTCCTGCACCAGTCCATGCCCCGCCTGCACCTGGGCATGGAGGTGGATGCGGCGATCTCCACCCTGGACGCGCTGAACTACCTCACCCGGACGGCAGACCTGCGGGAGACGCTGCGGCGGGTATACCGCTGGCTGCGGCCCGGCGGACTGTTCCTGTTCGATGTGAACACCCCCTACAAGCTCCGGCGGATGGACGGGCAGGTCTATCTGGACGAGACAGAGGACAGCTACTGCGTCTGGCGGACCTTCTACGCCCCCGGCCGGAAGATCTGCACCTATCAGGTGGACCTGTTCCGGCTGAACGCCAACGGGAGCTGGGACCGGGCCTTTGAGGAGCACCGGGAGCGGGCCTGGGGGCGGGAGGAGCTGGAGACGTATCTGACGGAGGCGGGCTTCGGCGCTGTCACCGTCACCGGCGACCTCACCAGCCGTCCACCGGCGGCGGCGGAGGACCGCTGGATTTTCCGGTGTCAAAAGCCGGTCAGACCAAGATAAAACAGGAGTTTGTACAATGAGCGATCAGTTGATCCGGGCCATCTCCAAGGATGGCCATATCAAGGCCACGGCAGTTTCCACCCGGGCGCTCACAGAGCGCGCCCGTCAGATCCACAAGGCTCTGCCTGTGGCCACGGCGGCGCTGGGCCGGACGCTGGCTGCGGTCTCCATGATGGGCAACGCCCTGAAGGAGGACGGGGCCAGCGTGACGCTGCAGATCAAGGGCGGAGGCCCGCTGGGAACGCTGCTGGCGGTGTCCGATAACCAGGGCAACGTCCGGGGAACGGTGGACAATCCTGTCGTGGACCTGCCTCTGCGGCCCGACGGCAAGCTGGATGTGGGGGCCGCTGTGGGCCATGAGGGTACGTTGACGGTGATCCGGGACCTGAACATGAAGGAGCCCTATGTGGGCAGCGTGGGCCTGTTGGGCGGCGAAATCGCGGAGGACCTAGCGGCCTATTTCGTGGAGTCCGAACAGATCCCCACGGCTTGCGGCCTGGGGGTGCTGGTAGACCGGGACCAGAGCGTGCTGGCCGCCGGCGGGTATCTGATCCAGCTGCTGCCCGGCGCCGGCGAGGATGTCATCGCCAAGGTGGAGGGCAGCCTGATGGCCGCAGGGCCGGTGACGGGACTTTTGCGGAATGATCCGGACCCGGAGGCTATGCTGCGGCACGCTCTGTCGGATTTCGACCTGGAGATCCTGGAGAGGAGCCCCATCGAGTACCGCTGCTACTGCAGCCGGGACAGGATGGAGCGGGCCCTCATCAGCCTGGGGCCGGAGGAACTTCAGGCCATGATCGACGAGCAGGGCAGCGCGGACCTCACCTGCCGCTTCTGTGACAATGTGCAGCACTTCTCCAGAGCAGATCTGGAGGCCATGGTCCGGGGGCTCCAGAAAAAAATGTAAAAAAAATTAAATTTCCAGTTGACAGACCGGGCGTCTTTGAGTATAATAACTTTTGCCGTCTGAAATGAGCGGCAATCGGGGAGCATAGCTCAGCTGGTTAGAGCACCTGCCTTACAAGCAGGGGGTCACTGGTTCGAGTCCAGTTGTTCCCACCAAAGTTATACATGGCCCGGTAGTTCAGTTGGTTAGAACGCTAGC